>DASVGS010000151.1:0-2125 GCA_036379435.1 Ignavibacteriaceae bacterium | reverse complement strand
TGCAAGAGTTTCAAGACCTGCTTTTCCATAACCTGTTCCGCCCATCGTGCCGCCAACCTGGTCAATTGAAATATCACACTCGCTTTTTATTTCAAGCAGTCTACTTCGCTCCACATTTTCCATCAATACAAATTCAATTTTTCTTTCCTTCTTAACTTTTTCAATTACAGAAATTATGAATTCCGTTCCCTTGTATTTTCTGTTTGTTGGCGAGTGAACAATTTTTATTGCATCGCTATTGCGTTCTTTTTTAATTGGAAGCTCAGATGTATCATAAGGATAGAAAAGGTACTCGAGATTTTTCTTCAAAGTTAAATGATCAAACTCACTTGTAAGATTAAGATCAGAAATATCATCAAGCTCTTTTATTAAACCACGAATGCGAAGATCACTTCCGTAATAACAGCAGACGATCTTCTTTCCCTGCTTTTTCCATTTAATTGCCTGCTTAGCATTACGGTAAAAATCCAGTCCGCCATCGTAATGGATGATATCAAAATCATCAAGACTGTAATCAGATATTGCTTTTTCTATCTTAGGCTGAATTAATGAATCATAAAACCTGTAATAAGTTTTTTCAAAAAGGTTTTTTGGTGTAAAGTAATGCGCAGAGTTTCTTTGCTTTTCTTCTAATTCGTTTATTCTTTTTTTACGCAGCAGCTTGGCAAGAGTTTGATTTGGAAGCGGCAGATCAAGACAAATATCCTCTGGAAAAACACGCTCATTCTGATGAAGAGTTACTATACGCGAATAATCTCCGCACGCATTATGCATCTGGTAAAAATCATACGGCACTCCGGCAAAATTTAATGGCGCGATATGAAGGATCTTGAGCATTCTAATTAAAATCTAGGGCCTAATTGTGTGATTGTATAACTATTTTCGTTTGTCACACTGAGCCTGTCGAAGTGTGACATTTTTCAGGAAGTCAGTCTTCGACAAGTTCAGACTGACAATCGTCAATTCATTCAGTAATTGTTCTTTATTTATAATTTTATAAATCATTTAAAGATCTTTATAAAAAGTATCTCTAAAAATTCCGCGTGCACCAAAGTTTTCTTTAAATCTTCCAAGTCCCCAATTCGGTTCCATTATAACTGTAAATATTCCGAAATCCAGGAACTTAAATCCTTCTGCCTGGTAGCGTTTCATTATCTCATAGAACAAAAGATTTACCGGACGGTATTCCTGGTAAGCTTCATCGTGACTGATATAAAAAGCAAGCACAACATTTTTGTTTACAGAAAAATTGCATACGCCTGCAAGCATTGTGTTATCTTTAAAAGCTCCCCACAATCTAACTTTGGAAGGAAAAAGCGATTTAACCTTTTTTAGTTCATCAAGTGTGTGGGCGGGATTTACACCATGCCTTAGTTTTAAATTTTTCTTTAATATTTCGTAATACTCATCAAATCGTTCTGTTTCAACTATTTCTACACCTTTCTTTAGAGCTTTTTTTGTTGCCGTTCTTGCTTCTGCACGGTATGTGTTTAGAAGCTGATCCGGTTCAAAATCAAGCTGAACAACACTGGATACTTCCCTTTTAAGATACTGAAAGCCGTTGCGCACCAATGCAAAATCCAGGTAGTTGGAATACTTGGTTTGATAGATCATCGGGGCAAGGGTTAACTGAATACGATCTGCTTTAACACTTTTTGCGTGCTCAAGAAGTATGTCTATAAGATCGTGAGCTTCTTTAAAATTTAAATCACTTTTATGAACGTATCCGCCGTAAGATGCACCGGGATGCGATGACAGAATTTTCTTTCCATCTCGTTCTATAAGTGCGGCGGTAAAAACTGAATGCAGCTTTCCGTCTTTTGTAATGTAAATTGATTTATCTTTGAATTTATCCCTGGCGTGATAAGAAAGGAATCTTCGTTTGCTGAACATTGTTCCGTTATCGGAATCCTCAACAAACTCATCCCACTCATCTGCGGTTATTTTTTTGCTATCAAATTGAAAGTATTCTAGCATATTGCGGTTTCTATTGTGATTAAATTAACGCCCTAAAAATAAGCTTATGTTGAGATATATAAAACCGGGGATAAAAAAAGGCACGATTACCCGTGTCTTAATTCTTGCATCTAACTTCTCGCTTCTAGCCTATTTATTTTGCACTAAT
>DASVGS010000150.1:0-2650 GCA_036379435.1 Ignavibacteriaceae bacterium | reverse complement strand
ATCCTTCAATACTTGTGAAGCATACAATGAATTATTAATCGTACTTTTTGTAACTGATGAAGTAATAGAAAATGTTTGATTTAGTGAAAATATTTTCTCCCACTCTATCTGTTCAGAAGTTTTCATTATTGCATTAGAATTATTACAATAAAAAGATTTCAGAGGAGCAAGAACTCTGGAAATCGTTCTGGCAGAATAATTTATTTTATAGAGAGTTGAATGATCAGCTTCGAAGTAAATTCCCCTGTAAGTTATCTTAGTATTTTTAGCACCAAGCTCGATCACTTCCTGCTCGCATAATGACTCCATCATTCCGGGTACTTGTGCAAAGTAAATGTTATTCTTTTGATAGTCGTACATAATTTTTAATATGGTTTTTAATTAATATATCCACAACAAATATATGTACTGCATGATTTGAATTACAGAGGCAATGATATTATTTAAGGTAGGATTGAATCGATAAAGAAGAGAGTAATAAATTATTTATGCTAAAAAATAATTTGGCTGTTCAATCAAAAATAATATTGATAAAATAATTAATTGAACAGCCATTAAAATTTTAATTTACTAATTTGAATCCGGAACCCTGGTTGCTGAAAATGTACCGGTTACATTTAATTCTGCTAAGCTGCCTGATTCAATCAATTTTCCATTAACACTTCCTTCAACTTTTCCGGTAACGGAACCATATGCACTTATTGTGGTAGTTCCTTGAGTTACACCAATATAACTAACAAACCCTCCGCTGGAAGATTTGTATATCAGTACGCCATTTTCTGTATTCCAGTTAAACGTGCCTGTTTGATTACCTTTAAATATTACATAGAAGTAAAGTGAATCGCTATCAACTTTGCCTGAGAAAATTGCAGCAGTTAAAGTATCACCTGGTGAATATGAACAAACACCATTGCTGAGAGTTACAGATTTATTTGTGTATCCTGCACCGTTTAATGTCAGCTTGGCTTCAGAGGTTACTATATTATTTGGATCAGCAGGGTTGTTTGAGTCCTTTGAACAAGAATAATTTAAAGCCATCAAGAGAATAATTATAAAAACAAATTTTGAATACTTAAATATTTGCATACATATTTCCTTTTATTTATTTGAGTTAATTTAATTTAATGAATTTTTATCAAAACCATTTTAAGGATAATCTTTTTATTAAATAAGACTAATTATTATTGCAACAATAGATACGGCAACTAATAATATTGTAAAATTAATAACAATAGTCATAATTCTTTCCCTTCTATTACTCTTTTCAAAATCGTCAGTCATTAAATACTTTCCGCTTTATTTGATTAGCTGCAACTTTTTAGTTTGTGCGAAAGATCCAGATTGTAAATTGTAGAAATAGACTCCACTACTTAATCCTGAAGCATCATATGTCACTTCATATCTGCCGGCTTCTCTGTATTCATCTATAAGAGATTCGACCTCATTACCAAGTACATCATATACTTTAACTTTTACGTTCCCTGACTTAGGAATTGAAAACTGAATTGTTGTGCTTGGATTAAATGGGTTTGGATAGTTTTGTTCCAATGAAAATTCAGTTGGGATATAATTTTCATCTTCAACATCGGTTACAATATTTAATCTTGCAAAACTGGAAGTATTACCTTCAAAATCCGTTGCAGTTACAGAAATTGCATCAATGTTTAAGTTTGTACTAAAAGCAAAGTTACCTTGTGCATCTGTATTTGTTGTGCCAATTCTAAATGTAGCTGATGGTGCTAATTCATATCTATCTGCATTGTAAATATCTATAATAGCATTCGGCAATGAATGTTTTCCTGTAATTAAACCTGAATTATATTGAAGATTAAAAGGAGCTCTTATTCTATTATTAGCAGATGTATCTACAAACAAATTACCTAAATCATTTCCATACAATCCATTTCTTCGGATTGTAATTCTATCTGGAGAATAACCATTAAATGGAACTACCTGAACACCTGAGTTCAGATTTCCAACTATTGTGTTTCCGGAATAATTACCATTTTCATCCTGCCCTATTTTTACATTGCTAACATTTCCTGCAATGCTGATACCTGCTCCACCGTTTGGGAAAACTGTTTGTGAATTATTTTTTCCGATTGTGTTACTGTGTATGATATGACCTAACGTCGAAGATTCATCATCATAAGCCCAAATATAAATTCCATCTCCGTTATTACCAGCAATAATGTTATCTGTTATCACAGTGCTTAGAGTTGCATTAGTAATGTTTATACCAAAATTATTTGGAATTGCGGCAGTCTGATCAGGATTTAATCCAATATTATTGTTTTGAATTATTGTATTTTCAGAATAGCTATCCGGTGGTGCACCACTTATAAATATACCATAAATAGTATTACCCGATATAACATTTCCATCATCCCAATTAGGTCCTCCAATTATATTATTATCTGATCCGCCAATAAGAATACCTTGCTGATTCCCCGCATCCGTTCTTCCATCAAAAGTAGTTCCTATAAAATTATGTTGGATTTTGTTCCCGCCTCCTGAAGCTACTTCAATTCCTGCAACACCGCTTCCACACACAACATTTCCGTTTGCCATATCAGATTTACCAATTTCATTGTTACTGCCGGAAACCATTATCCCGAATTGATTTGGCATTAACGTACCATCTTGTGTA
>DASVGS010000149.1:0-3544 GCA_036379435.1 Ignavibacteriaceae bacterium | reverse complement strand
AAAACCAGTGCTTGGTAAAAATATTCCAAAAGCACAAAAAGAATTAACAATATTTGAGGAGAAGATTTATAATTGTTTGTTAAACGAACCATTACAAATTGATAAAATCGCTGAATTGACCAATCAATCAACTTCTGATTGTCTTGTGAATTTGTTGTCTTTAGAATTTAAAGGGATGGTAAAACAACTTCCCGGAAAAATGTTTATGCTTACTTAAGATTTTTATTTATAGTTCTTTTTTGTCTTCCATAAAAACTTTAACCAGTCTTTCAATCTTTTCTCCTGTCCTGCCTCTGTTGGAAAATAAAATTGTTTGGTTTTTAAATTATCCGGCAAATAATTTTCTTCAACAAAATGATTTTCAAAATCATGCGCATACTTATAGTTTTTATGATACCCGATATCTTTCATAAGTTTTGTTGGAGCATTCCTTAAATGCAAAGGAACAGGAACTAATGGATTATTTCTTACTTCGGCAAGAGCGTTTTCAATTCCAAGATAAGATGCATTACTTTTTGGTGATGAAGAAAGATAAGTAACACATTGAGCCAGAATAATCCTGGCTTCAGGCATCCCAATTTTATTCACAGCACTAAATGCAGCTTCAGCCAATACAAGCGCATTGGGAGATGCATTCCCGATATCTTCTGAAGCAAGTACAATTAATCTTCTTGCAATAAATAAAGGATCCTCACCACCTTCCAGCATTCTTGCCATCCAGTACAGTGCGGCATCAGGATCACTGCCACGGACACTTTTTATGAATGCTGAAATTATATTATAATGTTCTTCTCCACCCTTGTCGTAAAAAATATTTTTGCGTTGTACAATATTTTCAAGAATTTCTTTCGTTAAGATTATTTCATCTTTTTCGATTTCCAGTATAACTGCTGCTTCAAGTATCGTAAGCATTATTCTTGCATCACCACCAGACAGATATATTAAGAATCCATCATCGTCCAATTTTATATTTAGCTTATTTAAAAACTCATCATTACTGATTGCTGATTTTAATATACTGATCAGATTATCCTTAGTTAACTCCTCAAGTACAAATACTCTTGCTCTTGATCGTAATGCAGGTATAACTTCAAAAGATGGATTTTCTGTTGTAGCACCAATTAATATTAAAACACCAGATTCTATTGAATGCAGTAATGCATCCTGCTGTGCCTTGTTAAACCGATGGATTTCATCAATAAAAAGTATAGTTCTTTTTCCAAGTGCTTTATTATTGGTTCCAATCTCAATTACAGATCTAATATCCTTTACTCCACTGGAGACGGCATTAATTTGGAAAAACTCAGCTTCAGTTTGATTAGCAATAATTCGGGCGATCGTTGTTTTACCTGTCCCGGGAGGTCCCCACAAAATAAAAGATGATGGAGTATCATTCTCAATCATCAATCGTATTGGTTTACCATTATCGAGTAAATGTTTCTGCCCGTAGAAATCATTTATGGTTTTAGGACGGATTCTTTCAGCCAGTGGAGTGGAAGGAATTTTAATGTTTTTATTCATTTTTTATGATATCGCAGCATTGCTTCAATCTGATCAATCCGATTGAATAATGTTATGTTTTTTACTCTTCAGCTTTAAATTCGATTTTCTTTTCATTCGGGCGGATCATATTATATTTTTCCCGGGCAATCTTTTCAATTTTTGCCGGTACATTGCGTTTAAGCGAATCGATCTCCGCCTCTAATCTTCTGTTCTCTTCCTCAAGCTGTGTAATTCTGCTATTCAAATCTTCAAGATCACTTTTAACTTTTGCATATTTAACAACTCCATAACTGTTAAATAAAAGATATAGTGTTCCAATAACAACAACGGAAGCAATAATATAAAATCTTGTCTTCTTCTTTTCTAAAAATTTCATTTCAAACTGAGGTTTATAATTTTTTCAATTAGTTGTTCAAAAGATATACCATCGGCTTTGGCCATTTTGGGAACTAAACTCAGTGATGTCATTCCTGGTAAAGTATTTACTTCCAACGCATAAATTTTGTTATCAGGACTTAAGCGAAAATCAACTCTCGCATATACTTCACAACGTAAAGAATTACATGCTCTTACAGCAATTTCTTTCATTGATATAGAAAGTTCTTCAGGAATTTCTGCAGGTACTATGTACTCACTCATTCCAGAAGTATACTTGCATTCATAATCGTAAATTCCGTGTTTCGGTTTTATTTCAAGCACAGGCATAGCAGTATTATCAACAACAGCCACCGTCAATTCTCTTCCGGGTATATATTCCTCAACTAAAATTCTGTCCGAAAATTCGAATGCATTATGAATTGCTTCTTCAAGTTGTGCAGCACTTTTACAAATTGTCAATCCAACCGTAGAGCCCTGATCATTTGGTTTTACTACTGCGGGATAACCAAATTGCTGTTCAATTATCTTATTGACTTCTGAAGTAGTCTTATCTCCTTTTCTAAAATGGAATGATTTTGGTGTGGGTACACTGTACTCTTCAAATAAAATTTTTGACATAATTTTATCCATAGCCAATGCGCTGGAAAGTACTTTTGAACCTGTGTATTTGATGCCTTTAAGTTCCAGTAAAGATTGTATCGTTCCATCCTCGCCGTACTTTCCATGCAATGCAAGAAAAGCTACGTTTATCTGCTCAGAAGAGATAAGATTAATCGCATCTAGATAATTTTCATTCGATATTTCAGCATAATCGTTTTCTTTAAAATAGTCCTCTACCTCAAACGGTTGATTAATGCCATAAGCAGGATCAATGACAATAATTTCATATTCAAGATTTTGCAGCGCCTGGTAAACTGATTTTCCGGTTGATTTAGAAACTTCTCTCTCCGGCGACGTACCGCCGACTAATAACAGCACTTTTAATTTTTTATCCATTTAAATCCTAAAACTTTAATATCATCCTGAGCTTAGTCGAAGGATAACATTGGTGTATAAGTATTCACACTTCGACTTAGCTCAGTGTGACATATCAAAGAATGCTAATCAAATATTTCTTTTATCAGGAATAATTCCGTATGTATTTTCTGCTATCTTTAAAATATCATTAATATTTTTTTTGGATAGTACCCGTGGACTGCCTATTAATTTTGCCAGCCAGATTATTTTAGCAGCGTGTTCAGTTTTTTCCATTTTGAAATATGCATCGTCCAAATTTTTGCCTAATGTTATTGCCCCATGATTTTGAAGAAGCATTGCCCAGGAATATTTTATATATGGTTCCAAACTTTTTGGAACCTGCCCGGTTGACGGTGTAGCATATTTACAAACAGGAATTTTTCCTAATGATAAAAATACTTCCGGTAAAAAGTGTTTATCCAACCCTTTACCAATCAATGCAAAAGCTGTTGCATACGCTGGATGACAATGAACTACGGCGTTAACTTCTTTTCTTTTTTGATAGGCTAACAGGTGAATTTTATGTTCGGTTGAGATTTTTACATTTTTTGATAATAGTCTTCCATCCAGATCAATTTCAGCAATGTCCTTTTCAGCAACTTCACCTTTGCAAACTCCGGAGCGAGTTATTAAAATTGTATTATCA
>DASVGS010000148.1:0-4990 GCA_036379435.1 Ignavibacteriaceae bacterium | reverse complement strand
CAAATGGAATGCAGCTTAATGCAACGATCACATTACCATAAAAAATTGATGACTCGCCGTAATTGGGATCGTTTTTTTTCATCCCCAAAAAGAATGTGGCAAATGCTATTCCAGCCAATAACGCAGCAATGTTTCCTTTAATATCACCCGGAGTTAAATCGCCCATAAAAAATAAAATCATTCCCACAAAACATACTCCAATTGTAATGATGTTTATTCTTTCCCATTTAGTTTTTGTTAGCAAAGGTTCAAAAATCAAAACATAAATTGGTGCTGTTGATTGAAGGAATATTGCATTAGCGGCTGTTGTGGTTTTTGTAGCAATTACAAATAAAATTAAAACTGCTGCATAGGCAAAAGAATTAAGTAATGCTAAAGGATTTAATCTTAAAACTCTTTTTCTGAACATAAGCGCAAATACAACTGCCGCAATTGCGCATCTGAAAAAAGAAAGCTCCATTGAATTCAAAGAAATAAGCTTTATAAAAAGCCCGCCTGAACTCCACAGAATAGCAGTTAAAAAAACAGCAAATATACCTTTGTTATGATCCGATATTTTTTGCAATGAAAATGCCCTGAAAATTGCTACTGTATTTATTTTACTATGACTAAATTACAGAAAAAGATTTAATTGAATAATCAAACCTTTAATTAAATGAAGTTTCATTATAATCCACCGGAAATCTTAAAGAAAATGTTTAATGATTTTAAGTGGAACACAAATAATAATAAAATTCTGTTAACATTTGATGATGGACCGAACCCGGACACAACAGAGCTAATCTTAAGAAATCTTGCCGATGCAAAAATAAAAGGATTATTTTTTTGCGTTGGTGAAAATGTTAGTAAATATCCGGAACTTATTAAACAAATGATTTCAGAAGGTCATTCAATTGGCAATCATACATTTAATCATAAAATATTAAGTAAAATTTCAACAGAGGAAAAAGATTATCAGATCTCTTCAGTGAATAAAATATTTAAAGATCAATTTGGTATTGAATTAAAATATTTCCGTCCTCCTCATGGAAAATTTCAATTATCAACATCATCACTTATGAAGAAATATAATCTCAAAAATGTAATGTGGTCGCTGCTTACGTATGATTATAAAAATGATTTATCAATCGTTAAATTTGCCGTCGAAAAATATTTAAAACATAATTCAATAATTGTTTTGCATGATAGTAATAAATCAAAAAATATTATTTCAGATTCTATCAGCTTTATTGCTGATGAAGTTGGAAAAAGAAAATATCAGTTTGGAGAAGCAGACGAATGTTTGAACTGATTTTTCTTTTTATAATGATTGGATATTTTTTTCAGACAGTAATTTTTGCTATTGGAGCCAGGAAAAAATTTGCAAAGATATCAGATGATAAACTTCCATTTGCAACGATAATTGTAGCCGCCAGAAATGAGCAAGATAAAATTCTTCGCACTCTTATTTCACTTGATAAACTTGAGTATCCCGAAGGTAAACTTCAGATTATGATTGTTGATGATCAATCGACAGATAATACAGGAAAAATAATTGATGATTTTATTTCAGGTAAAAGCAGGTTTCAAAAAATTACCACTGAAGAATATCACACAAAACTAATCGGTAAGATGCGCGCCCTGGCTTATGCAATCAAAGAAGCAACAGGCGAAATTATTTTAACCACTGATGCAGACTGCGAGGTAAAACCTTTGTGGGTAAAAACTATTTGTTCGTATTATCAGCCTGATGTTGCAATAGTAACAGGAGTAACCACACAAACTTCCCAAAATTGGTTTCATGGAATGCAAGCGATTGATTTTGTTTATCTGTTAACAGCAGGAGCAGGTACAACAAATCTCAATTTCCCAATTTCTTGTATTGGTAATAATATGTCGTATCGCAAATCAGCTTATGATGAAGTTGGCGGATACGAAAAACTTCCGCACAGTGTCACTGAAGATTTTACACTAATGAATGCAATATATAATCTGAATAAATATAAAGTAATTTTTCCGGTTGAATCAGATTCACTTGTTACGTCAATTCCATGCCGTTCAATTAAAAGTTTGATAGCACAAAAAAAGCGATGGGGTGTCGGCGGTCTCGGAGTTCCATTCAGAGGTTTTGTGATTATGTTTTGGGGATTTACAGCTAATCTTCTCGTACTATTAACACCTTTCTTTTTCTCATCCACATGGTTAACTTTGGTTGTGTTTAAAGTAGCTTTGGATTTTTTTCTGCTCTATCCTGTTCACGTTAAACTTGGTATTGCAAAAAACCTGAAGTACTTCTTCCACTTTGAAGTATACTATTTATTATATGTAATACTTCTTCCATTTATAGTTTTGCCAAATAAAAAAGTGATCTGGAAGGGTCGGGAATATTAATGCTTCTTCTCTGTAACTATTATCTTACATACAGATGCAATGCATTTTGTGAGTTCTGCCATTTTGGGGATCATACAAATTTTAAAGATACACCCTTTGCAAGTTTAGAGGATTTTAAATCCAACGTAAAACAGCTTGCAGAACTAGGGGTAAAGTTTATCGATCTTACAGGCGGTGAACCTTTACTGCATAAAGATATAGCAGCAATGGCAAAATATGCTCACGATCTTAAAATGCAAACAAGCATTACCAGCAATGGATTACTGTATCATAAGTTTGCAGATAAGTTAGCAGGTAACATTAATCTACTCCATTTCTCTTTAGATTCACCTGATGAAGAAGAGCATAATAAAATAAGAGGTGTAGATTGCTATAAGAGTGTCTTCAAAAGTATTGATATAGCAAAATCACTCGGTGAGTTTCCGGATATACTTTTTACTGTTACAAACGATACATATAAAAAACTTCCAAGAATGCATGAGATTGCACAACAGCATGATTTAGTCCTTTTGGTAAATCCGGTGTTTTCATATTTCGGAAATCCCGGCTTAAGTGATGAGGCTACGGATTACATTGACGAATATTGTGATGGTAAAGTTGATATTTATCTTAATAAAGGATTTATGAAACTGAGAAGAGACGGCGGAAATAATATTAATAATCCAAGTTGTAAAGCGGTTTCCCGTGTTATCGTTATCTCTCCAAATAACGAAATCATTTTACCTTGCTATCATTTTGCAAAAGATAAAATTGTCATTGATAAACCAATAAAAGAAATTCGTCAATCAGAAAAAATAAAATACTTTAAGGAAATGGAAGGAAGATTTGATTTTTGTAATGGCTGCACTGTTAATTGTTACTTTGAACCTTCCTTTGCATTTCCGACAAACTTATATGCAATTTCAAGTTTAACATCAAAGTTTAAATACAGTTACAATAAGCTCATTAAACAAAAGATCAAAAAGAAATTTATTTAATCATAAGACTTCAATTAATTAAAAATGTATAATGAAAAATTAAATATGTCATTTATAATCCGACTTAAGTCAGTGAGCAATCTTTTTCATTGCTTTAGATTTCTCCCTTCGGTCAAAATGACAGTACTGTTAACTTTAAATTTGTTTCTGTTGATGAAATTTGATTCTTATTCTCAATCAACGACTTGGTTCCCATCAGATTTAAACATTCAGCCGTTTACTGCTAATTTCCTCGAACCAAAAGCCGGATTTCTAATTTCGACTGATAATAATAAATTAAGATTGGATATCTCAACCTCAAGAGATATAATACAATGGAGTAATGTTAGCAGCACTTTTTCCATCGGTGCAGATGTTTTTACTTTCACCAGATTAAGAAGCACTGATGAATTCAAATTTCCGGTTGAAACCATTGATTACCTTTTTGGAATTAATGCTGGTTTCAAAAAGCAAGTTTGCAATGAGAATGAAATTGGTTTTAGATTTCGGTTAAGTCATGTAAGTACTCATCTGGTCGATGGTCAGTATGATGCTCAAACACAAAAGTGGAGAGAGGGAAGGGATCCGTTTGTTTACAGTAAAGAATTTATTGAATTGTTTCCTTACTATCGCTATAAAACATTAAGAGCTTATTTAGGATTTACATACATCTTTCACATTATACCCGAAGAACTTAAAAAAATAAATCTTCAATTCGGGTTTGATTACTTTATGACGGAATTTGGCACAGAGCTTTTCACTCCATTTTTTGCATACGACTTTAAATTAAATGGTGAAGAAAAATTCATCGGCAACAATATCATTTCGGCTGGAGTCAAATTCGGTAACTGGAAATCAGGAGGTTTAAGCTTTTATTATAGTTACATCGCGGGTAATAGTTTACACGGGCAGCTTTACGATTTAAGAGAAAATTATTCAAACATTGGTTTTAATTTTGAGTTATAATGTCTGATCAAATATCTAACGAACCAAGAGTTTATACTACAACTTCCGCTAAAGAAAAGCGTAAAAATATAAACAGTTATTTAATTCATATCGGATTATTTATTGTTACATTTATTACAACCACACTTGCAGGGGTTGAGTGGACAACGGGAAAACTTCCTCCGTATGAATTTAATCTTTTATATAAAGGATTACCTTACTCAATAAGTATTTTGTTAATCATAACTTTTCATGAGTTTGGTCATTACTTTGCTGCAAGATTACATCGCATAAAAGCTACACTACCGTTTTATATTCCATTTCCCCCGATTGCATATTTTATAAATTTTGGAACTATGGGAGCTGTTATTAAAACCAAGTCTCCTATTTATTCAAAAAAAGCTATGTTTGATATTGGAATTGCAGGACCACTTTCAGGATTTGTGATATGCCTTGCAATTTTAATTTATGGATTTACTCACGTTCCTTCTATTGAGTATTTAATTAATATTCATCCGGATTATTTTTCTCCTGATTACGGTAAAGACGGTATGCAGTTAGTATTTGGCGATTCAATATTATTCACTGTGCTTAAATATATTTTTGTAAATCCGGAATCCTTTTTTCCACCGATGAGTGAAATTTATCATTACCCAATCCTTTGTGCCGGTTGGTTTGGATTGCTTGTAACCTCAATGAATATGATTCCCGTTGGACAA
>DASVGS010000147.1:0-3507 GCA_036379435.1 Ignavibacteriaceae bacterium | reverse complement strand
TTTAGTTCGCCGTTGTGAAGCAGTTTTATATAAGATGGAATAAAATTCATATGTTTTAATTTACAGTGTAAGATTAATAACACGCAATGGAGAATGCAGAGGCTGCATTAGGAATAATTGCATAATAATTAATTCTTTATTTATAAAGGAATTGGTAAAAAAATATTTACATGCAAATTAAATTTTTTATCCTTTTTTAAGGGTTGGTTTATATATTTACAAAACACAAGAAAGGATTACCAAAGAAATAAATAAAAAGGCGACTCATTTGAATCGCCTTGATAAAATTATAGAAAAATTATTGTGGCCTAACAAAATATGGTAATCCCCAGGATTCCAGCTCAACCGGAGTTGTGTCATCTTTAATTACCTGAAGAGGCATTGCATTTATTATGGAATGAAAAAATCCCGGGCTGTGATGAGCATTAAATGTTTGAACATAAACTTTTTCATAATTAGTGCCATTAAACACAGAAGAAACAAGTACAAATTTTCTTTTAATCCTGTTCATTCCATTATGATCTGCACCAAAAGTAATTGTAACAAAATCCGTATCGGGATATGCGCTGGTAAGTTCAAGTTTTAATGTTGCGTCTTGAAGCGGCGGCATAGTGGGGAATGGTTTCCACTTGCCTGGAAATCCGGGTCTTCTGTAAAGATAAAAATCGTTTGGGGAGGTTATTACTATCGAATCGCCCGGCAAATAAACTGTTAGTTTTGTAATATCGATATCAGGATTTAATGTTCCGCCTTCTGGTAAAGATATTGCAACAACTTTCCAGTTGTGTTTTGGATGTCTGGTGCTATCTATTCTTGCGAGAATTACATTTCTTGTAATTACTGCATTAAATGATTTTTTAATTATTGTATCCGGCTCAGTTGCATTAGGATCATAGGTGGCTGCAATAAAAAGTTGCCCATCAAAAGTATTGGTAATAAATGCATATGCGGTATCATTCTGAATATTAACATCAACATTATGATTTATTAATTTCATCTTTTGTCCAACTCTAAGCGGATAAATTTCTGTACTTATTTTTCCAAGCATTTGCATAGCGCCGCCTTCATCAAAATTTGGCATAAACGATGAAATAGCGGGATCTTCGTTTAATAAGTTTATAATAACCTGCTTTTCAGTTATGTTTTGATTTGTAGATTCTACGCTTGTTGGGTCCTGACATCCAGATAAAATTAATATTGCAATTGTCGTGAAGACAATATATACCATTGTATTAATTTGCCTTTTTATCATAACAAACCTTCCTTTTTAATTAAAAAATTTTATTTCCAAAACGAAAATTAGACAATGGTTTACTAAAAATGGTTTAATGGTATTTTTATTAAATATAGTAATTGTTTGAAATCTATCCTTAATGTAACAAAATTTTTTTCAAACAAAGTCTAATAAATAAATTGCTTGTACTGCTTCAACAGCCAATTTGCTTAAATAGTCTAATATCAATTTAAGAGAATTTTTTGAAGTTAAGGTTATTCATAAGTAAAGATCATTTCAAAAGCATATAACCAAAACAAGTGGATTTTTAGCTTTATCATAAAATAAAACATTTGTAAAATGTAAAAGAGAAATTTTTAATTCTTTAATACGGATAAAAACATGAAAAATCTATTACTGATTTTAATCATAAGTGGCTTAACAATATTATCATGGTTTTACTTTTCCAACAACAATGTTATTATCAAACAACAGGAATTTGTTTTATCTACGGGAAACGAAACTGGCCCGGATCTTCGTCCTGATGAGTGGGCATATATCAAAAAAACTTATCCTTATTACAAAGCTGATACTGATGTTTATATTCGTGCCCTTGAACAGGCGCATCGGTTAAGAGAGCAAACTCTTGCTACAAGATTGAATAAGGGAATGAGTGCTGTACAATGGCAATTTGCTGGTCCTACTAACATCGGCGGAAGAGTTGTAGATCTTGAATTCGATCCTAACAATCCAAGTATAATTTATGCCGGATTTTCTACCGGAGGTATTTTTAAATCTTTTGATGCAGGAAACAACTGGCTTCCCATTTTTGATGAACAGGCAGTTTTAACTATTGGAGATATTGCAATTGATCCAAACAACAGCAATGTAATTTATGTTGGAACGGGCGAGGCTAATGGCGGACATAATAATTTTCCTGGCGGAGGTGTGTTTAAATCCACCGATGCAGGTTTAACATGGAGCTTTCTCGGGCTCGAGGGGACAACATCAATTGGAAGAATCGTTATCAATCCTCAAAACTCAAACATACTTTATCTTGCTTCTGTTGGTTCTTACTTTGCACCAAACCCGGAAAGAGGTATTTATAAATCCACTGATGCCGGTTTAACATGGGAACATTCATTATTTATATCAGACACAACTGGTGCGGTTGATATAATTATCGATCCAAACAATCCCGATAGATTAATGGCAGCAGCATGGGAAAGAGTTAGAAGACCTAACACATCACGTTTATTTGGTCCTTCAAGCGGAATTTATAAAACTACTAATGGCGGAGTTAACTGGAATAAAATCACCGCTTCACCACTACCAAACCCTGCTGTTACAAATGTGGGTAGAATCGGTTTAGCTATACATAAAAATAATCCGGATATTGTTTATGTACTTTATACAGATGGATATTCCATAATTAGTCTCTATCGCTCAAATGATTTTGGAATAACCTGGTCTGATGTTGATCCTGATAATGAGTTAAGCGGTGGAATGTCAAACTTCAGCTGGTACTTTGGACAGGTACGAGTTCATCCGGAAAATCCAAATTTAGTTTATGTTCTGGATGTCGCTTTTATGAGATCATCGGATGGCGGTAATTCCTGGCCAATAATTTATGGATACAACGGTCCTTCAGAGCTTCATGTGGATCATCACGCTCTTGCATTTAATCCTGCTGATCCAAATTTTATTATTAGCGGCAATGATGGCGGAATAAATATTTCTACAAACGGCGGACAGACTTTTTCGCAGCCAAAAAATATTCCTGCAACACAATTTTATGAAATAGGTCTTGATTACAATTATCCGGAAAAGCTTTACGGCGGCACACAGGATAACGGAACAAATAGAACAGCTGATGGAAGCATTGATAACTGGCAAAACATTTATGGTGGTGATGGTTTTTATGTTGTTGTTGATTATAATAATTCAAATATAATTTATGCTGAATCACAAAATGGCGGGCTTGGTAAATCAACTGATGGTGGATTTAGCTGGCAGTATGCACTAAATGGAATTGACGGAAGCGAACCGACAAACTGGTCAACTCCTGTAGTAATGGACCCCAACAGCTCCAACATCTTATATTTTGGCACTCACTCACTTTATAGAACAACAAACAGTGCTACAAGTTGGGTTAAGATTAGTCCGCAGTTAACCGACTGGATACCCGGCAGAAGACTTGGAACTATTACTACAATTGCTGCGGCCCCATCTAATTCAGATGTAATTTATTTAGGAACAGATGATGCGCACGTTTGGGTCTCATCAAACAACGG
>DASVGS010000146.1:0-6433 GCA_036379435.1 Ignavibacteriaceae bacterium | reverse complement strand
AGTTCCAATTGTTTTTTGTGAATTATTTCTCCGCAGGATGGGCATTTATCCCACAAACCTGCTGGTAATTCTTTTTGCTGAGTATTATCAGCAATATTTTGTTTAGATCTTTTAAACCAAGGCATAATTAATTCTTTTGTACATCTGCATAAATAGTTAGAACTTTATTGGCATCCCTCTTATCATTAGAAACTACAGTTATAGATTTGCTGTTTCTTCCCTGTCTTCCTTTTGTATCAAAATCAACTTTAATCGATCCATATTCACCAGGC
Source organism: Ignavibacteriaceae bacterium (assembly GCA_036379435.1). Taxonomy (GTDB): domain Bacteria; phylum Bacteroidota; class Ignavibacteria; order Ignavibacteriales; family Ignavibacteriaceae; genus IGN3. The sequence goes on along the minus strand of DASVGS010000146.1, from coordinate 6,161 downwards.
TTTAATGAATTGTTGCTTACAACTGCAGCAGTGCAACCACAAGATGTTTTAACATCTTTTATAAGCAATGATTCACTTCCTGTGTTTTGAAATTTAAATACGTATTCAATTTTTTTGCCTTCTTTTACCTTACCAAAATCGTGTTGTGTTTCCGGAAAGTAAATTACAGCTCCTGTATTATTATTTGGAGTATCCTTAACAATAACATTACATTTAAATGTTAAAGCAGTCTGTGGATTTTCGGGATCATTTGTAGTGACGGTAACAGTTTTTAACTGTGGACCCCGTCTTCCTTTTGAGTTAAAGGAAACAACAATATTAGTAGACTCACCGGGTTTAAGTTCTTTTTTATCAGGATTAGCTGCTGTGCAACCACATGATGCCTTTACATCGTTAATCTTTAATACATCCCCGCCGTTATTGGTAATTACAAAAGTATGCGTTACAACATCACCCTGGTTAACACTTCCGAAATCATGGCTAAGTTGTTGAACTCCAATTTTAGGGGCTAAAAGCTGCGGAAAAATATAAAACGAACTCAAAAGAAAGACTAATAAGATGTTTCTAATCATGATTTTTTCTCCTTAACAATAAAATCTTTAATATAATTTGGTTCGATAAAATCTATATCATTTATCTCTTTACCTGCACCATAATAATCAGCCCACATAGCTATAAATTCCGGATCAGGTGCAGAGATATTTTTAAGATTAAAAAATACTTTAGTATTTGATTCATCCATATTTCCAAAGATAAGTGCATCTTTGCTGAAAGAATTAAACTCTGTAAGAGGTATAATTTTTAAATCTTCCTTAAATATATAATTATTACTCATTAATTGAAACTTCGCAAAATATAACTCATCCCGACCAACTTTATTTGAAATAATTATTTCAGTTTGCTCCGGGAAAACTGCCGATAGCTGAAATGCCAAAGCTTCGAATGTAGGCACAATAATTACCGGTATGGATAAAGATTGTGCAATACCTTTTGCGGCAGACATTCCTATACGCAATCCTGTAAAAGAACCCGGACCACCCGACACGGCAATTAATTTTATATCACTCTTATTTATTGAAGCAAGTTTTAGAGCTGCCTCAATTACATCAAATATTTTTTCTGAATGTGAATGTTTTAGAATTATTTTGGATGAAAAAAATTTTTCTTTATTAAAATAGACGCATGCCCCGCAAATATTATCAGATGTTTCAATAGAAAGTACGGGAAAATTGTTATTCATATTTGATAAAACTGAATTCACGTTCGTTCTCATCAATATAATCTATTTTAATTTGGATTCTTTGCTTCGGTAAAACTTCAGGGAATAAATTTCCCCATTCTATAAATATTATCGATTGCTCATCATTAAAATAATCTTCAATTCCTATATCATGCAGTTCAGATTCTTTATTAATCCGGTAAAAATCAAAATGATAAAACGTCAGGTCACCAACATATTCATTTACAATAGCAAAAGTGGGACTGTTAGCATTAGTAACATTAAATTTTTGTAATACCTGTTTTATAAAAAATGTTTTGCCTGCCCCAAGATCGCCGTTCAAAATAACTATCATACCATTTTTTAAAATAGAGGCAAACTCATCTGCGATTAAAATTGTATCCTGCTCACTTGTACTTTTACGCATATACGGAAACGACATAAACTATTTGGGCTCCATTGTAATTATTGGAAGTATCATTTCTTCAAGAGATATTCCGCCATGCTGAAATGTATCTTTATAATGCGTTAAAAATTTATGATAATCAGTAGGGTAAACAAAATAGTAATCTTCTTTTGCAAAAATATAATTTATCGTAACACCGCGCTTAGGAAGTTTATATTCATTAGAATTTTTTACGTAAACTGCATGTTTATCTTCAACTTTTAGATTTCTTCCATACTTAAATCTTAAATTAGTTGATGCTTCCCTATCACCTAAAACTTTAGCACCGCGCAAAGATCTTATACTACCGTGATCTGTTGTGATAACAATTTTTATATTTTTCATTTTTGAAAGAGTAGTAAAAATATTTAAAAGAGAAGAATGTTTAAACCAACTATCGGTTAACGATCTGTATGCGGATTCATCAGGTGCTATCTCTTTTAGAATATCAGAATCAGATCTGCCATGAGCAATCATATCCAAAAAATTAACTACCACAGCTGTAAGATGAGTGTTTTGATACGAATGGATGTTCTGTTCAAAATTTCTGCCTACTTCAGGATCAATTATTTTAATGTACTTAAGTTCATTCCTTAGTTTTTGTCTTTTTCTATCCAGTAAACGCTGCAGCAATTCTTTTTCATATTTGTTCATACTATTATCATCATCATTGCCGGATATCCATAAATCAGGATAGTATTTTTCGATATCCGAAGGATACAATCCCGCGAAAAGAGCATTTCGGGAATACGGGGTTGCGGTCGGGAGTATAGAATAATAATAATCCTTTTCAATTTTAAACATTCCTGATATATGCTTTTCCATCACTAACCACTGATCAAGTCTAAGACAATCAAGAATAAAATAAAACACGGAAGGTCCCGCATCACGCAAATGATTTAGAACATATTTTTCCGTTATTTGAGGAGAAAGATTTGGTACATCGGATCTGTTGTCATTGAGCCAGGAAGTATAATTTTTATCAACAAATTTTGAAAACTCTTTATTCGCTTCCTTATACTGATCAGTAAGCGATTGCTCTAAACCAATTTCTCTGTGCTGATCAAGTTCAATTGACCAGTTAACTAATTTAAGATAAATATTAATCCATTCATTAAAATCCAGGTTGGAGCTTAGAGCCTGTGTTATCTGTGCAAAATCCTGCAGATAATCTTTAGCGGCATATTGTCCGGAAATTTTTTTACCTTCAAGAATTTTTTTACACACCAGTAAAACCTGGCTTGGGTTTACAGGTTTTGTAAGATAATCAGAAATTTTTCCTCCGATCGCTTCATTCATCAAAGTTTCTTCTTCTGATTTGGTAATCATTACAACGGGAATAGAGTTATTTATATTTTTTATTTGAGACAGTGTTTCGAGTCCTCCCATACCTGCCATCATTTCATCAAGAAAAATAATATCATAAATTTTTTCTTTAACTGAAGTAATCGCATCTTCACCATTTGTAACAGTATCAACCTCATAACCTTTTTCTGAAAGGAAGATGATGTGAGACCTTAGCAATTCAATTTCATCATCAACCCAAAGTATTTTTTTTCTGTCCATTATTTCAAAACCTTTTAATTAAATTCATCTGAATAAAAATATTATAATAAAATCACATCAAAATTAGTTGATGGAGATGTTAACATCTAAACCAGCCTCATTTGTTGTTGTAGGCGGAATTCTGGAAGCACCTTCCGGTTCAACTGTGGAGCGTTTATAAAAAATTGATAATGTAACTTTTGAACTTATCGTGTATTTAATTCGCGGTTCAATTGTAACTCTGGTTGTTCCATCCTGCGGTGTACCATCTTCAGTAAACTTGGTCATATCATATCTTACTGCTGCGCTTCTTGAACTGGAATATGCAAGACTAAATTCAATATCATTCTTTAATGAAACTCCAAATAACGGAAGTTCAAATCCTGATTTAGAAAATTGTAATGTAAATCCGATATCCTTGGAAAAGTTTTCGGTTATGTTACTTGTTGTTATACCCAAATCAAAGGTAGTACGTGTTGAGTATTTTAGATTACCGCTAAAATTACCGCCCCATAGTTGTCCAAATGTCAAATTTAGACCTACCAATGGTGCAAAACCGTATTCTATTTTTTGAACCTGGATTTCTTCATTACCATCACGACTTAGTTTCCATCCCTCAGTATAAGTTGATGAGTACGAATGATCCAACGAAACTCTATCAGCCAAAGATTTTAACAATGGTAATTTTTCTAATCCGTCCCAGGTAATCCTCCAGTTTGGGCGGGGCATGTAGTTAGCAACATCTTTTAAGAAACCAAAATTTGCAAGCAGCGGTAAACTTTCAAATCCCTGTACAAATGCTTTTGAAAGATTTGCATTTGGATCCTGTGGATTATAAAGTTCAGCAACCTGTTTTATACCGCTTTTAAATACAGATAGAAATAAAACAGGCGGCATAGTAAAGAATGACCTGGTCAGTGTACCGGTTGCATTGATGTTTGTAACAAATACTGTTCCGTCAGGATCAACTGTTATTGTTGAATTTTTATTTAAAGTCCAACCACTTTTCCAGGTTAAATCAATTTTAGCACCTTCCCACAATGGCCTGGAAGTTTTAAAATCGATACTATTTTTTTGTGAATAGACATCACTTAGGTTTGTACTGCCGGATGATACCCTTGGACCTGCATCACTGCTAAGACCAAACATAAATCCTCTTGTTGGTCCGGCATTATCATCATAGGATAATCCCCAGAAATTACGGAAACCTGTTCCCTGCGCTCTTAATCCGGATTTTGAAAGAGTGTTATCATTGTTAAAACTAAATGATATCATTTCATAATCTAAGAAAACATATTTTGCTGCAGCAACGAGAAAACCAACAGCCTTACTGAGTGTTGAAGGTTTGTTCGCTTCAATTAATAGTGAATCCAGAATTTGAGTTGAATCTATTACAGTAATCGGGTTGCCTAAAGAATCCAACTGAGGAATAACAGGTTTTTTGTTTCTCTGTATTTCCTGTCCAACCAAATTTTTCTGATTTGGATTTTCCTTTTTAACTTCTTCTTTAAAGTACTGATCAAAAAGAGATTTCCATCGCATCGTTAATCCAACAGTGGATTTATTACTAAAACCTGCGCTTCTGCCAACAATTTCCTGCCTAAAATCATAATTCCATTGATAGCTTGCACCATAGGATGCAGTTAGTGTGAAATATTTATTAAGATCAAACAACGATGGAAGCTTTGGTGCAGTTCTTAAATCAAAATTTTGCTGATACCGGTTGTCTCGTCCAAAAAATGCACCATTAAAAATGTCGCTCCATATTTCACTTTCAAGTCTGGGTGTTGCTGCTGAATCATTGTAAGTTTCCAGATAAGCAAGTGATGAACTGACATTTACAGCATATGTTGTTGTAAGATTTAAAAATCCGCCTTCTGTTAGTTTCCATGTAAAATTAAACCCACGTGATGTAGTAAAATCTCTTGAAGAAACTTCATTTGAAGGTGAATTGTTTCTTGCCCTCGTGATATTTGTTGACGCATTTCTTTTTGCTGTAAGTGCCAAAGAAAAGTTTTGAGGAGTAAAATAAATTTTAGTTCCGCTATAATCTTTTAATAATCCAAAAAGAACACCAATAACAGGAATATCAATAGGATTAAAATAATAAGTTGGACTTAGCGATAATCCATAATTAAGATTTGCATTCCATATCCAGCTTGTGTTTGAAAGTACCGTAGGGCTTCTGCTAAAAGATTTGTTATAATTAAATCCCAGAGTTATCGCATTAAAACTATCCCGTATATACCACAACTTAGTTGGGATTTTAAGTTTTATGTTAGATGCCGACCAGGAATCCTGAATTGTTTGTGTTTCTGTTTCTTCTCTTAATTGATCCGGTGATTTAACCGTTCCGGTTGTGTCGTAATCAAATAACAATTTTTGATTTTCAATTGCCTTATCAACTTTTACATCACTGCCGGGTAAATATAAAGGTTTGCCAATGCTTTCCGTATGTGAGTAATTAATTCTTAAATTACTTTCAGGCAGATTAACCGGAATTAATTTTAATAGATTAACATCAGTCGATACAGACCAATTTTGCTGTTCAACTCTACTGCCAAATCTATCTGCAAGCCGGTGGAAGTAGGGATTTTTTTGACTCAGATTAAACGATACTGTTGCAAAATCAGCAAGCTTTACAGATGTAGCCAGACTATAAGCCCAGCCGGGAGAATCATCTGCTCCAACAACTCTTAATTCATTTACCCAAACCTCACCGGAAAGTGCACCCGGATTAAAATTATTATTAAGGTTAACAACACCAACAGATAAAAATTTAACAGTGGTTAAAGTCGGATTACCTTTAATTACATAAAATGTCCCGGCGGCGCACCGGCAACAGGCTGTTTAAAAGGAATTGTAGTTGTATCCCCGCGTGATTGTTTTAATGCAGTAAGATCATCAAAATTAATTGATACTTCATTCCAGCCGGCAAACACAGGCTGTCTG
>DASVGS010000145.1:0-3322 GCA_036379435.1 Ignavibacteriaceae bacterium | reverse complement strand
ATTACCAAATTATTTCAGCTTCAAATAATTTAATAGAAATAAATGTAACTGATAATTTAGATAATACAATTTATAATTATTCATTAAGTGCTTATGTAAAAGTTCCGGATAACTGGCAATTTGTAAAGACAGAACAGAATGGAGTACTTGACACTTTGCAAACAATAGTTAGCGATACGGGTAGAGTTGTGCTTGCTAAAATTATTCCGGATAACGGACTATTAAAGCTTACTCCGGTTGCTCCATCATCAATTAATGATGGAGTTGCAGAAGTTACTGATTTTAAACTATCTCAAAATTACCCCAATCCATTTAATCCGGGCACAAAGATCAGTTGGCAAACACCTGTTGCCGGTTGGCAAACAATTAAGGTTTATGATGTTTTAGGTAATGAGGTTGCAACTCTTGTAAACGAATACAAACCGGCAGGAATGTATAATGTACAATTTACAATTCACAATGAACAACTAAGTTCCGGTATGTATTTTTATCAATTAAAAGTTGGGGATTATACTGAAACAAAAAAAATGATGTATGTAAAGTAAAATTTAAAACTCAAATTTTTGTGTGCGTTTTGTTCTGGGAAATCTGCTCTTTAAACCTTCTGAAGTCATAACGGCAGTCCCTAAAATCCATTTATCATACTTTACAACATATTGTCCCATAGGTATATCAATATCCCTGATCTTCCAACCGGTTAAATAATTTTTCAATTCTTCGTCATTCTTTAAAGTATAAATAAAATTTGTTATGTATGGTTCAAGCACCTGAGCAGCCTGTGAATTAAAAGTTATTCTGTCTTTTTTATCAAGTGTACCCAGCTTTAATCCTATACGATTAAACAATCCGATCTTTTCCTCATTCCAATAACTACTTACAAAAAAAATATCTTTACCTCGGAAAATGTATTTGTAATTATTCAGTATCGCTCTATCTACACCAAAATGTTCAGAAATATAATTTAAATACTGTTGAATTTCCTTATGTGTGCTTTTAACGATTCTGTTTTCTGTTTCCTTAACTTTCTCTTTCTCAGGGGAGTCAGTTATGTCAATTTTTCTCATCTTAACTAAAAAGAAACCATCTGAATTAATTTCCCAGGGGAGAATTCGGATTGCTTTTTTTAATTCTGGATTTAATTGTTTTCCTTCAAACTCTGTAAACGCAGGTCTTCCCTGGATTGGCAAATTTATTTCATTTAGTTCTACAGGATATTTTTCTAATATTTTATCAATTACCAATTCATTTTCTTCAACAGATAAAGTGCAGGTTGAATAAACAATTTCAGCCCCTACTTTGGCCATTTTAATAGCTGCAATAAGTAGTCTCATTTGCAGATGCTGTAATCGATCAACATGATCAAGCGACCACCAGTTACTTACTTCACCTTTTTTTTGAATTATTCCAAGTCCGCTGCAGGGTGCATCTACCAGCACTTTTGTAAAATGATTATCATAAACTTTACTAAGTACTTCGCCCTTTGAATGAATGACAGATGCGTTGATGGCATTCATTCTCTCAAGATTAAACACCAAGGATTTTATTCTTTCATTATCAACTTCATTAACTACTAAGGTACCACGATTATTCATTAATTCTGCGATTTGTGTTGACTTCGATCCCGGGGCACCGCATAGATCAAGTACAATATCATCACTAGTTGGGTCAAGTATCAGCGGCGGCATCATTGATGAAAGAGATTGTATGTAGTAGAATCCTAATACATGTTCAATAGTTTTTCCGATCCGGTCATTCCCATCAAGTATTTTTAAAACTTTATCAAAATGATCAACGGGTTCAGTTTTAATTGCGTACTTTTCATAAAGTAAACCGGATAAAATTTCTTTTGAAATCTTGGAAGTATTTACACGTATATATTGTGCACTATCTTGTTCAATAAATTGCAAATACTTATCAGCGGAATCTTTTCCATACAATGAAGAAAAGTAATCGTATATTTTTTGTGAGACTTCAGTAGCCAAGTTTAAGTTCTTATTAGGTTTAGTTTTTTAAATATTTCATTTGAAACAGAATGAAAGTTTTTTACATCCTGAAAATTCTTTTTATAATCTTTTTTTATTTGATCAATTAGTCCGTCTAAATATTTATCATAATCATCAACAACTGATTTTAGTATAGATTTATCCTTTGGAAGATATGCTTTTCCTTCCCTTTGTCTGGAACTGTAGATGAAAAATTTTGCTTCATCATAATTTAATGCATGATACACTGATTCTCCTTCAGTAGTAATAATTTCATATCCCCCAAAAAATTCTTGTCCTATTACTAAAAATTTAATGGGTATTTGAAAAATATCGAGATGGGTTTGGTCTATAAAATCGAAAGGGAATTTTTTGATTCCTGAATCTTGAATTTTGTTTATCCAGTATTCAATAAATAATTTGTCGTTCAATTGCTGCCGTTATTAACAATAAAATCTTTAATCAGCGATGTTAGCTGATCAACATTTGAATATTTCATTACCTGTAACAGTGGATTGGTGCAGCCTGTTATCATAGAAGAAATTCTTCCGGCTTGGTCATGGTAAACAGCAAGCACGGGCATTTTTTTAGTAAACAATGCGTATGATATTTCAAATCCAACACCTAAACTGGGACCTGAAACTTCAGCAATTAAAATTTTACTTCCATCAATCCATTTAATATCGCGTGTATAAATTTGTTTATCACTTAAAAGCATAGTAGAACTAAACTTACTGCTTTTTTCTGATAATGCGGTATGCCCCATTGACTCAACGATTCTAACGATCTCAGAATAATTTTCCTGGTAAGCGGTGTTTCCTTTAATCGGTCCGGCACAATATATTATCATTTTATTGGTTTAAAATATTTTTATAATGTTGTTCATACATCGGAACAATGATTGATTTATCAAATTTATTAAGTGTTCTGTTTCTGGCATTTTGAGAGAATATTTCATATTTCTTTTCATTCGTTAAAAGATCAAGAGTATACTTTGCCATTCTTTCAACATCACCAATTTCTGAAATAAAACCGCATTCATTATGTTTTACTAATTCCGGTAAGCCACCAACACTTGAGCTAATTACCGGTACTCCGCAAGCCATTGCTTCCAGGGCAGCCAATCCAAAACTTTCTGATTGAGAAGGAATTAAAAATATATCGGATGAACTTAAAATTTCTACAATGCCATCCTGCTTGCCAAGAAATTTAACACTTTCAGTCAGGTTTAATTCTCTGGTTAATCTTTCACATTCAGATCTATCCGGTCCATCGCCAACAAGCAATAATTTTGATGGTACTTCTTTTTGAACAATGTTAAAAACTCTTATTGCATCTGT
>DASVGS010000144.1:0-5899 GCA_036379435.1 Ignavibacteriaceae bacterium | reverse complement strand
AATGTTGGATCAGGAGGAATTACATTATTTCCTTGCGAAACATCCCATTTGGCTAACAAGAATGAATTGTCACCTATTGCATTTAAATTATCACCAACATTTGGATCATTAACATAAGTTGGTTGGAAAACAGTTGAGCCGTCATTTTCAAGTATGCTGGGACCTAAATCAGGATAAATCAAATTTTTATCATTAATTATTTGTTCGTTATCGAAAGTCGGGCTATCTGAAAATGAATTAGTATTTACCATAGCACCTGAGGGTACATTTCCTGTAACAGGACCTGTGTAAGTTACTTGTGAAAAAGTAAATGATGTGATTAGCAGAGTAACAGCCAAGACAGTAGTATAAGTTTTTCTTAGCATTATTTCCTCGTAGTTTAATGAAACAAATTGTTTTAAAAATATAAATAAATTATACTATTCAATTAAAAATAGTATATAAAATTTTCAAGTGAAATATAAGTACTAATTTTTTAAGCTTTACGTACTTTTATATTATTTCCGTTTTGCAAATTCATCCAATAAATATTTTGCTACCGCTTCTGCTTCCTGCGGCTTTAAACCGGGGTTTGGCATTGGAGGAAATGCAGGATCGACTTTAACAGGGTTTCTAATAAAAGCAACAAGTTTTGGTTCATTACCAACATATTTTGGAAGGACATCAAAGTGAGCAGGACCGACAAGTTTTTGTTCAAATCTATGACAACTTGCACACCGTACATCATAAATTTCTTTTCCGCTTAACGCTGCCACTGTCCCCTCACCTTTTAGATCAGCAAGAATTTTGTCATATTCTGTACTTAATGTTAATGAGTGCAGTTCTGTTGCGTTTGTCATAGCTTTTTGATCTTTGATGATAAATGCAATTGAAGCAAAGATCAAAACAAAAAAGATAAATGATCCAAACCTATAATCATTTTTAAATTGGATCATATAAAAAAGATGATATGCAAGAAAGATTAATAAGATACAAACTACAGTATATACAAAAACTGAGCCTGATAATGTGCTATTTGAAAAAGTAAAAAGATTTACCAGTATTAAAAATGGCAGACTAACTGAAGCTTTTAATCCCGCTTTTGAAGCAATATCTTTAACAAAAGTCGTATACTCAGGATCTTCATCTTTTTTGGATTCGTTCCAGTAAAGATGTATAAAAAGTATTGCGCCATTTGTTAGTGTAAAAGAGAAGGCAATAAATATTAACAAATTTAAAAGAACTTTTGGAGCAGCTAAAGCTGTAATAAAACCAGTAAAGTTCCAGTTAGAAAAATTGGATGCTGAAGTTATTCCGGCAACATAAAACCATATTCCGATAAACAAAAACACCAAACCGCTTTTGCCATATTTGATTTTGAGATAAGAAGATGAAGCTTTTAATTTTTTATAATCGTCCTCTGCTTCTTTATCTTTTATTAATTCCGGATTAACAGAATCAAAAATATTACTTACCATCATAGAATACCGGTAAGTGTAAATCATAAATAAAGCAACAATAATAAATACAATGGATAAAGCTATATAACCTACTGTATGAATTTGCGTTTTATGTAATAGCTGAGCAAAAATCAGCATTGCAGTTAAAAGAGGAACGATACCAAGAATAACACCTACGCTATTGTTTACTGTTACGTATTCTATAACATCTTTTGATAATTTCTTGTAAAAATGATTATTAGTTTTTTTGAATTTCTTTTCGTAATGGATTGATGCAAAAGCACCTCCAAAAACCACGCTTATAAATGGTACAAATAAAGCAAGCACTAGTACCAGGATATAGTGCAGCAGTTCAATATGTTCTGCAGATTGTGGTAAAACTAATTTATCTAAAAAATCCATATAGGTTCACTTTGTATTTGATTTATGAAACAAAAAGTTTATCAATTGAAACAACAAGCACAACAAATAGAGCAAAATAGTTTATACTTCTAAAAGCAAATCTAAATGCAATTACTTCCTGGGTTTGTTGTAATAAGTTTATCGACTTAAATGCCAGCCAGATAGCAGCAATAAACAAGCTGTAATTAATAAATTGATTGTGTGAAATTTGAAATAATGGAATTAACAATCCTGTAACGCCTGTTGCAACTATCCAGATAAAAGTTATTCTTCCTAATTGCTGTCTGTTAAATATCTCGGTTAGAGTAGGAAAACCAGCTTGCTGATAGTCTTTATCCAGAATCATAAGCAGCAGCCAAAAATGCGGAATTTGCCAGATGAAAAAGAAAAACGATATCAATAAAATTTGAGGATCAAAAAGATATCCACCACCGGCAAGCCACCCAACAAGCGGAGGGATTGCCCCAACTACAGAACCCGGAACAATTGCTAATGGAGTTACCTTTTTAAGAGGTGTATAAACACCGTTATACCAAATCAGGTTTAATAATCCGAATGACAATGCTAAAATTCCGCTGCCGATAAAAAGTAAAATTGAACCCATCACTACTAAGATTAAGGATATTTTAAGCACATTTTGTGCAGAGATTTTTCCAGATGGAATTGGACGGGTTTTTGTCCTTGTCATCTTTGCATCAGAATTTCTTTCCTGATAATGATTTAATGCAGCTGATCCACAAGCCAATAACAGTATTCCGATCGTTGGAAGTATAAGTCCTGAATCAATTGAACTGGTTGCAGCAATGTATCCAAAAACTGTTGTGATTGTTACAAAAATAGTTATCCGCAGTTTAGTAATTTCAAATAATATGTTGATCTTTTCTTTCAAAAATTTATTTACCTGCATTGTTTTTTGAAGAATCGGTAACTGATGAATTAAGCCATAATTCAAATTCTTTTTGCGGCATAACTTTAACCTTATTATACATATAAGAATGATTTAGACCGCAATACTCTGCACATGCAATATCAAAAGAACCCAGTTCGTTAGCTTCAAACCATACCATTCTCTGTTGATTAGGATAAACATCTTTTTTAATACGAAACTTTGGGATGTAAAAAGCATGATTTACATCTAAAGAATGTAAGTTTAATTTTACAGGTTTATCTAATGGAACATAAAGTGAATCAGTAGTTTTACCATTCTCGTATTTAAATGTCCATTTCCACATCTGGGCTGTAACATCAATATTCAAAGTATCTTTGGGAGCTTCAGACATATCAACATACCCCATCCATCCATACCAGAACATAATTAATACAAGTATGGTTGGAATTATTGTCCATGTAACTTCCAAAAAGACATTGCTATGAACATTGGTGGCTTTAGGATTTCTTTTACGATTATACTTTACAACAAAGTAGATCATTAATCCTGTAATAAGAACAAGAAAAAAGACTGATACTACCAGGGTAAACATAAACGCAAAATCTACTTCTTTTGCAAAATTGGACGCACCATTAAACATATTTAATTCCTTACTATAAACGAGTAATCAGAGAATAATAAAATAAATGAAATTAAGAGAAATAATATTGCAACTCCGACAAACGCTCTGAATGTTTTACTTTCACTTCTTAAATGCATGAAAATTTTTAAGACTAAAAAAGATTTAATTGATGCAATTACAAGTGCTGTGGCTATTGTTAATCCACCAAAGTTAATACCTGCAACAGCAACCGTAATTCCTGTAAGTGCCATTAGAGCAAGCCAAACCAGAATATATACTCCATAACCATGACTATGCTCTGAATGTATTTCTTGATTTTGTTCCATGCAAAAATCCTTAAGTTATAAGATAGAATAATGGGAAAAGGAAAATCCAGATAATATCTACTAAATGCCAATATAATCCGGTTGATTCTAATTTTACATAACTATCGCTGTTAACAATTCCTTTTGATGTAAACCTCATCATAACAGAGATTAATACAATTCCAATAATTACGTGCAGTCCATGTAATCCTGTCATAACATAGTACAATCCAAAAAACACTATTTCTCCGGATGGTTTAGCTAATAGTGTTTCGGATCCGGGATAAATTCCATGATGAAACTTAGCAGACCATTCAAAATATTTATTGATCATAAAACCAAGTGCAAGTACAATTGTAATAAATTGAAAAAACAATGATAACGCTTTTTGTCTTCTTTGAATGGCAGTAATTGATAAAGCCATTGTTAAAGAACTTGTTAACAGGATTGCTGTATTAAGCGTACCAACAATTGTATTTAATTCTTTTGCAGCAAGGTGAAAATCAGCCGGGAATTTATATCTGTAGACAGAATAAAGTATAAACATACCTCCAAATAAAATAAGCTCTGTAAACAGAAAGAGCCACATTCCCATTCGGGCTCCAACGTCATCACGATGTACGTGAGTTACTGCTTGTTCTTGGGCACTCACTTAACCTCCTGAGTTTTTAGAGTATTAGCCTCATTTATTTTGTACTGATAAGGTGCTTCGTGCACTGTTGGAATATCAATAAAGTTTTCGTGAATTGGCGGTGTTTCTATAGTCCATTCCAAAGTTTCGCCACCCCAGGGATTTTTATCTGTAATTTTTTTACCGCTTATTAAAGTCTTAATAAGATTTCCAAACATTATTAGTATACCTAATACAAGTATCCAGGAGCCCACTGTTGAAATTACGTGGTATATCTGAAATTCCGGTAAGTAATCATAATATCTTCTTGGCATTCCGAGCCACCCCATTATAAACATTGGAAAGTACAATGTGTTAAACCCGACGAATAATAACCAGAAAGCTGATTTAGATACTTTTTCATTATACATCTTTCCAAACATTTTTGGAAACCAGTAGTGTAATGCAGCAAATAATCCAAAACCTGTACCGCCAAACATTACGTAGTGAAAATGCGCAACAATAAAGGATGTATCGTGAACCATTATATCAACAGATAAAACTCCTTGCATAATACCGGTTAAACCGCCTATTGAAAACTGAAAAATAAAAGCTAATACAAATAGTAAAGGTGTTGCAAGCTCAATTGAGCCTTTATACAATGTTGCAGTCCAGTTAAAAACTTTAATAGCACTTGGAATTGCTACAATCATAGTCAATAGTGAAAAAACAAATTGTCCTGTATTGCTCATTCCTGCAGTAAACATATGATGAGCCCAAACAAGTGAACCGAAAAGTGCAATTGCAATACTGGACATTGCAATAAATTTATAACCAAAAATAGTTCTTCTTGCAAACACAGGAATTATTTCTGACACAACGCCCATTGCCGGCAATATCATTATATACACGGCAGGGTGAGAGTAAATCCAAAATAAATGTTGAAACAATACTGGATCGCCTCCGAGAGATGGATCAAAAAGTCCTACGCCAAAAGCTCTTTCAATGATCACTAAAAGTAAGGTAATACCAATAATCGGTGTAGCTAAAACCTGTACCCATGCTGTTGAGTATAATGACCAAACTGAAAGTGGCATTTTAAACCAGGTCATTCCAGGAGCTCTTAACCGATGAACAGTGGTCACAAAATTTAATCCAGTTACGATAGATGAAAATCCAAGAACAAACGCTGCAAATAAGGCTAAGCTAACGTTTGTACCGGTTCTAACACTGTAGGGGATGTAAAATGTCCAACCGGTATCTACAGGCCCACCAGGCAAAAATATTGAGATGATAGCAAGTAACCCGCCTGCGATGTATAAATACCATGATAATAAATTTAACCTTGGAAAAGCTACATCTTTAGCACCGATTAGAATTGGAAGAAAGAAATTACCAAAGATTGCAGGGATACCCGGAATTACAAACAAAAAAATCATTATTACACCATGCAGCGTAAAAAATGAATTATATGTCTGAGCATCAACTATGGTTCTGCCCGGTGTTAATAATTCAAGTCTCATTAAGAAACCAAAGGTAACACCAACCATAAAGAATGAGAGAATAGAAACCAGATAAAGAATTCCAATTCTCTTATGATCTGTAGAAAGAATCCAACCTAACAAACCTTTA
>DASVGS010000143.1:0-7320 GCA_036379435.1 Ignavibacteriaceae bacterium | reverse complement strand
TTTATGGTTTGATAATTCCTCATCAGATGCATAGCGTCTGAACATATTTCTTGCAAACAGAGTATGCCATGCATTTTCAGTTACAACTCTAATCCCAATTCTATTATTTAAATCAGCACTTACATAACAATCTTCAACGTAAAGATCTTTGCCTTGAATATACGCCATCATTTTAAAGTAAAGTCTTTCAGCACATTCAACCGACATACCTTTATTAACTTTTCCCCACCAAACATTTTTTTCACTTTCTTGCTCGCGTACAATAAATTTATCATTAGGACTACGCCCGGTATGATATCCGGTTCTAACAACGAGTGGACCCAAATGTGCGAGCAATCCTTCGCGCCTTCTAATTACTTGTTCATACAATGCAGGGGTACCATAATTATAAAATACTTCACGGGTGTTTCTAATTCCTATAGCTTCAAGTTCTTCAATCAATTTTACTTTTCTGATCATAAATTCTCCAATATTTATTTAAAATTTTTATGCAAAGAGTTTAATAAAACAGATATAATTATTTCAATTTTTCTTTAACGAGTTAATCAGATCCAACTCAATTTTTTCTTCGCAAAAGAATGCTTCACCAAAAGACTTTCCAATTGAAAAACCGTAAAACTCAGCACGTGATTTTAAATAATTTATAAATCCGGGTTTACTTATAAAAGTTTCTGGTTCTTTACTTTTTGGATTATGGAATTGAGTTGAGTAGCACTCAACAGCCTTCATTTTATCTTCAAAGCTGTCTGAAATATCAATAATAAATGTTGGTTCAAATGTATAGGTTTGCATGTAATAGAATAGCTTTTCGGGTCTGTAATGATTTTGAGGAACCTCTTTATCAAAAGTTTTTATTTTACTTAAACCGGTGGAGAACATTGCTCTTTTAACCAAATGACTTGCATCAATGTGATCCGGATGCCTGTCATTAAAATAAGGTGCAAATAAAATTTTGGGTTTAAACTTCCTTATTGCAATGATCACTTTCATTAAATTTTCTTTGTTAATTCGTATATCACCATCGGGCATTTCAAGATTTTCCCTTAAAGATACTTTCAATACAATTGCTGCGTTAAAAGCTTCACGCTGTCGTGTTTCAGCAGTTCCTCTTGTACCAAGTTCACCACGAGTAAAATCAATTATCCCCACTTTCAAACCATACTTTGTTAACTTTGCAATAGTGCCGCCCATCGCAAGTTCTGCATCATCAGGATGAGCAGCAAATACTATAACATCTAAATTCATTTTTGCCCTTAATTTTTTTAATTATTTATTTGAACATAAAAATTTTCTTTAAAGTATGCTAATGAATACAAACAACTTTTGTGTGTATTTATTTAAATATTAATTCAAATCAAAAAAATTATTTGTTCTTTTTAAACATATAACTATCTTAAAAATACTAATCCAATTTTTTAATAATAAATATTTGCGAGGTTACGGGATGAAATTTGTCTTTACCTTTCTGTTAGTTGTTTTAATTTCAACATCAATGTTTCCACAATTTTATACCTGGCAGCTAAAAAGGTCAGGATCCAGTTTAGGAGGACCGATAGATGTTGAAAAATTTAACACAAATAACGTCTATTATGGCTCTAATAATATTATTTATAAAAGCACAGATAGGGGTGAAACATTTAATCAATTGGGAATCACTGTACCTCAAGCCTCAGAAATCAAGTGTATAATTGTTGATGATTATAATCCTTCAACTTTAGTAATTGGAATTGAAAGTGGAACAGATAAAGTGCTTAAGACAACAGATTCAGGTGCTAGCTGGGTTATTACTGCTGATGGATTGACCTTTTCATATTTTGGAATTCCAATTACTCAGGACCCAAGTCATCCGGATACTTTATACATGATGAATGGAATTAATTTTTCCAGATCAACCGACTTTGGATCTACCTGGACGACTATTTCTTCAAGCGTAGGAACAAACAGTGCTCCTTGTGATATTGAAGTGTTTCCTGATACTTCCATAATTCTTGTTGGTGATAACGGAACAGGAATTTTTAGAAGCACAGATTATGGATTAACCTGGTCACAGACATACAGCACTTCAGGTGAGATCCCAACTATTGCGGTTGATTTTCAAGACGCAGGTATAGCGTGGGCTACTAAATGGAGCGGTGGCGGCGGAATGTTAAAATCGACAAATTATGGACAGAGCTGGACACCGGTTTCATACTTTGGTTCAATTAATATGTGGGGTGTTCATGTTCAACCTTCAGATGGAAAAATAATTTTAGCCAATAGTTATTCAACTGCACCAGGAAGCTGGAGATCTACTGACGGTGGAACTACATGGACTCCGATAAGTATTCCATCATCTGGATATCAAGTAGTTTCAATTGATTCTGTTACTCAATTTGCTGCACAAGGTGGCGGATTTTATAAATTGTATTCTCCATTTTTTATTCCTGTTGAGTTAACTTCATTTGATGCATCTGTTGTGGATGGAACAACTATTCTCAAATGGACTACTGCAACCGAGCTTAATAATTATGGTTTTGAAATTGAAGAGAGCGCCGATAACATAATCTTTAATAAAATTGGATTTGTGCCAGGTTATGGAACTACAACCGAAAACAGAAGTTATAATTTTTTGATTTCGGAAATGCCAACTCAAAAAACATATTATAGATTAAAGCAATTAGATTTTGACGGAACCTTTGAATACTCAGCTTCAGTTCAGGTCGATGGATCGCTACCAACTGATTTTTCATTAAAACAGAATTATCCAAACCCATTCAATCCTTCTACCAGAATAGGATTTACACTTCCTGCGGAAAGCAATGTAAAGATCAGTGTTTTTAATTTAATCGGACAAAAAGTTGCTGAGGCTGTAAATTCCAGATTTACTGCCGGAAGCCATTCAATCGAATTTAATGCTGCAAATCTTTCAAGTGGAATTTATCTGTATAAAATTGAGGCAGGTGCGTTTACGGCAGTTAAGAAAATGCAGTTAATGAAATAATCTTTATCCGTTTTTGTTTAAAGGATTTAAATCTTATTTGATTTAAATCCTTTTTCTTTATTGTACACTGCTTTATTTTTCTGATACTAATCTTTAAGGAAAAAGATGAAAACAATTTTATCGTTTCTTTTAGCAGTTCTTTTTATCACATCTCTATCAGCACAAAATATGAAAACAGCTTTTATCAATGGAAATGTTTACACCGTAAACGAAAAACAACCCGTGGCACAGGCGGTAGTCATCGAAGGAAATAAAATCATTTTTGTTGGATCAACAGAAGATTCAAAAAAATTTATTGATCTCGATACAAAGGTAATTGACCTTGGGGGTAAATTAATGCTCCCGGGATTTATCGATAATCATGTTCATTTTATTAGCGGTGGATTTTATTTACTTGGTATTGATCTAAGACCGGCAAATTCTACCACAGAGTTTAGGAATATTTTAAGAGATTATAAAAATAAATACCCGACAAAATGGATTACCGGTGGTTATTGGGATCATGAAAAATGGGAAGTAAAAGAACTTCCGACCAAGGAAATGATTGATGATATAACTCCGGAAACTCCTGTTTTTGTTGAGCGCTTGGATGGACATATGGGCCTTGCAAATTCTTACGCATTAAAACTTGCAGGAATTACAAAAGATACTGAAAGTCCCGAGGGTGGATTAATTGTTAAAGATGCTAAAACAGGTGAACCGACGGGTGTTCTTAAAGATAATGCAATGAATTTAATTTACAATGTTATTCCAGCCACAACGGCCGAAGAAAATTATCAGGCTGCATTAGCCGCACTTGATGAAGCAAAAAAACTAGGAATCACAAGTGTTCAGGATATTACTTTTGATGATGCGCTTGAGGTCTTTAATAAACTTAAATCTGAAGGCAAACTAACTTGCAGAATTTATACAAGGATGCCCATAACTGAATATAAAAAACTGGTTGAAAAAAATATTCAGGTTGGATATGGAGATGATTTAATAAAGATGGGATCATTAAAAGCCTTTGCAGATGGATCACTTGGTTCAAGTACAGCGTGGTTTTTTGAAAAATACAATCAGGATACTACTACCTATGGTTTGCCGATGGATATAATTACAGATGGGAACATGGAAAAGTGGTGTACCGATGCTGATAAAAATCATCTGCAGCTTTCTGTTCATGCTATTGGTGATAAAGCAAATTCCTATATGCTTGATTTGTATGAAAAAATCAGTAAAGAAAATCCAAAATGGGATAGAAGATTTAGAATTGAACACGCTCAGCATGTAAGATTTCAGGATATTCCAAGATTTGCAGAACTGGGAGTAATTGCTTCAGTACAACCATATCACTGTATTGATGATGGAGTTTGGGCTGAAAAAAGAATAGGACCGGAAAGAATTAAGTATACTTATCCGTTTAAATCTTTTTTGGATGCGGGAGTTAAAATGTGTTTTGGAACTGATTGGTATGTTGCCCCATTAAATCCATTATTAGGTTTGTATGCAGCTGTTACAAGAAGAACATTAGATAATAAAAATCCAGAAGGCTGGATACCTGAACAAAAGATTTCCATAGAGGATGCAATAAAATGTTATACTATCAATTCAGCTTATGCATCTTTTGAAGAAAATACTAAAGGCAGCATCGAAGTTGGCAAACTTGCAGATCTGATAGTCCTTAGCGATGATATTCTGAAAATTGATCCTGTAAAAATTAAAAATGCTGAAGTTGTAATGACGATTTTTGATGGGAAAGTGATATTTAAAAAATAGTTGTTTATCCGAATATTTATAAAAAATGAAATTTGAAATGCGAATTTTTCTATTTAGATTTTCCCATCATAAATCCGGAAAGTAATTAAATGAAACATACATCATTATTCTTTTTTGCTTTTTTCCTTTTCATTTCCCTTAGTTTTATTAACCAGTCTTACTCTCAATCAATATATTTTTGTGAGGGAGTTGATGATGATGGTGAGCCGATAAACGAGAGTACCAGATTTACAATTCCCGCAGATGGTGGATATTTGTATGTGCTGGTTCAGCTTCCTTATGAAATTGATTGCAGTTCAGTAGAATTTGAAATTTATAGAAATGACAAGTACGATAATACAATTTCTATGGATACCAAGAATAATTGGACCTGGTTCTGGAAGCAAATAACCTTCTATAAATCCGGTGAGTTTACGGTTGATCTTTATGATTGTAATGATGATTTAGTGATTTCAGGGACGGTAGATATAGATAAAGAATAAAATATTAAAAAACAGATTGGATGGGATTTTAATTTCTGTTCAATCTGTTTTTATTTTAAATGGAATTATGTTGATTTAAATACTATTCCAATCCATTCTTCTAATTTCATATAATCTATTACTTTAAATCCAAGATCAGAATAAACTTGAACTATCTGTTCTCTGTCAATTTCCAGTAAACCAGATAGAATTAGAACACCATTTTGCTTAATTCTTTCTTTAAAACCATCCGCTAGGTCCAACAAAATATTTTTTTGAATATTAGCTATAATTAAATCAAAATTATCTTCTGTTATATAATTCAGCTCACATTGTTTTATTTCAACAACTTCTTCAACTTGATTTAACTTTGTATTTTCAATACCATTTTCAAAACTCCATTCATCAATATCAAATGCAATTACTTTTTTAGCTCCAAGTTTAGCGGCTGCAATTCCAAGTATTGCTGTTCCTGATCCTGCATCGAGTATCTTCATTCCGGGTTTAATATATTTTTCAATAAAATTTAAACAAATTCTGGTCGTCTGATGATCTCCGGTTCCAAATGACATTTTTGGATCAAGTGTAATAACAATTTCACCCGGATTTGAAGTGTAATCTTTGAAAGTGGGTTTAATTACTATTCGATCATTAATGTGCACCACTTCTCTGCTTTTTTCCCACTCCTCATTCCAATTCCGCTCAACAATAAAATTTTCCTGAACGGAAAATTCCCGAAGCAGCTTGTTTTCTTTTAATAATAACAATTCATTTTCAATCAAACTGGCAGTAACATTTTCGTCCTGAGTAAATACTTTTAAGCAATTTACTTCTTCATTTATCCCATCAATATTCAGTTCCCACAAAATGGAAGAAAGTATTTCAGCATTAAATGGTTCTGCAGTAATTATATACTCTTTAAATAATTTATTCATTGGTGTTTAATATTTTTGTTTGTGTCTAATTTACTCAGTATAAAATTCAATCAAATTCGGCTAATATTTTACAAATTTCATCCTGAAAATTTTTTGCCTTTGAAGATGAACCAACATAATTCTGCATAAGAATAGAAAATGCCAGTAAATGATTTTTCTTTGTTGTTAGATAACCGGATAATGTACTTACGCCTGTAAGTGTACCGGTTTTTGCGTGTACATTATTCCAGGCTGCAGATTTCCGCATTCTGTACTCAAGTGTTCCATCAACACCGGCAACTGGAAATGAGTTATACAGTATTATATAAAGTTCAGGATACTTATCATAAAAGTATTTTAAAACTTTTACAAATAATTCTGCACTAACAACATTGTAATGAGATACCCCGGATCCATCAACAAGCCTGTAATCTTCTGGATTCAATCCTGCACTATCAATTAAATTATTTATTAAATTAATTCCACTATCAGCATTTGCAGGTCTGCCGTAATATTTTTCCGATAAAGCATACAAAGTCATTTCCGCACTAAGGTTATCACTTGTTTTATTCAGATTACCAATTACATCGCTAAATTTTCTTTTATATGAATATAAAAGATTTGCAGCCCCGGTTATTGATTTTAGCTTAATGTCTCCGATCAAATTTACATTATTTGAATCAAGTACCTCTGAGAAAACTTTAAGAAAATATTCAGCTGGATTCAAAATATTTACTTTAGCATAATATTTTTTGTTATCATTCTTACCTTTTATAATGATTTCATTTTTTCGATTAAACCAATTACGGTCGATGCTTAATTTTTCTTCATTCTCAATTCTAACAACATTAATATATTTTGTATTTGGAGAAACTATAATTGAATCATTGACACCATCATAACTTACTTCAACACAATTATCATTCAGGTTTAAAGCACTTAAGTAGGGTGCATCAGAAGAAGGATCATCATCCCACATCCATCCTTTACCCCAATACAAAGTATCTTTAAAAGATACATCTCCAAATAAGTTACCATATATCACCGAGATATTCAGAGATTTAAGTGCATCAACAAAATAGTACAGATCGCTTGTAATAAAATCGGGGTCACATCTTCCAACTATATAAATATTTCCGAATAAAGTATCATTAGAAACTATGCCATCATAAAAAAGATTTGTTGTAAACTCATAATCAGCTCCAAG
>DASVGS010000142.1:0-2820 GCA_036379435.1 Ignavibacteriaceae bacterium | reverse complement strand
CAGCAAAAACTCCACGTGATTGTTTCTATATGGCTTTGGAAGCATCAAGAATTGCAATTAAGTATATGACTCCTGTTATTCTTTTAACAGATGGATATATTGCAAATGGAAGTGAACCATGGAGAATTCCATCAATAGAATCATTGCCAAAAATTGATGTAAAATTTAGAACTGAGAAAGAAGGATTTTATCCTTATCTAAGAGATAAATTTCTTGCAAGACCGTGGGCAATTCCGGGTACACCTGATTTAGAACACAGAATTGGCGGACTTGAAAAAGCTGATATTTATGGTTCTGTTAATTATGAACCGGATAACCATAATAAGATGATTCATCTTCGCGCACAGAAAATAAAGAATATTGAAAATGATATTCCTGAACTTGAAGTTGATGGCGATCAACAGGGTGAACTGCTTGTTCTTGGATGGGGTGGTACTTACGGTGCAATTAAAGAAGCGGTAATTAAATCCAGAGCAATGGGTATGACTGTTTCACAAGCGCATTTACAGTATTTGAATCCATTTCCAAAAAATACCGGCGAAGTGCTAAAAAGATTTAATAAAGTACTTATCCCGGAGATTAATCTTGGACAATTAGCTAAGCTTATTAAAAGTGAGTATTTGGTTGATGTTGTTCAATTTAATGTTGTTAGAGGATTACCATTCAGAGTATCAGATATTTTAGAAAAGATTAAGGAAACACTCGGAGGAAAAAATGGAAAATAACGTAGAAGTAAAGACGACTAAATTAACTGCAAAAGATTTTGCATCTGATCAGGAAGTTAGATGGTGTCCGGGTTGTGGAGATTATTCTATACTTGCACAGGTTCAAAGAACATTTCCGGAAATCATTGATGTTCCCAAAGAAGATGTAGTTTGGATTTCCGGAATCGGATGCTCAAGCCGTTTTCCATATTATATGGATACTTATGGTTTTCATGGAATTCATGGAAGAGCACCTATTCTTGCAACCGGAGTTAAACTTGGTAATCCAAAACTTTCAGTTTGGGTAGCCACTGGCGATGGTGATTTACTTAGTATCGGAGGTAATCATTTTATTCATGCTTGCAGAAAAAATATTGATATAAAAGTGCTTTTATTTAATAATAGGATTTATGGATTAACAAAAGGTCAGTATTCACCAACATCTGAAAAAGGGAAAGTTACTAAAACAACTCCTTTTGGAAGTGTGGATTATCCTTTTAATCCTACAATGCTTGCAACCGGATCGGAAGCAACATTTGTTGCACGATCTATTGACAGACATACAAAACATTTGCAGGAAATGATTAAGAGGGCTGGTAAACACAAAGGATTAGCATTTTTAGAAATATATCAGAACTGTAATATTTTTAATGATGGTGCATTTTCTATCCTAACTGAAAAAGAAACTAAGGATGATAATGTTCTGGTGCTGGAACAGGGCAAACCTATGGTATTTGGTAAGAATGGCGATAAAGGAATTAAACTGGATGGGTTTACTCCACGAGTAGTTGATCTTTCTACAGGACAATATTCTAAGGATGATTTATGGATTCATGATGAATTCGAGGAAAGTCCGGTACGTTCAGCTATATTATCTACATTTACAGAAATTCCCGGACTTCCAACCCCGGTTGGTGTGTTCAGGCAGGTACTTAAACCTACCTATGATGAAGGTATGGTTGGACAAATTGAAGATGTTAAAAAGAAAAAGGGTCAGGGCGATTTGGCCAATGTTCTTTTTGGCGGAAACACCTGGGAAGTTAATTGATTAATGTATTTTAGTTCTTTTTTTGTATGGGCTTGAAATAGAATCAAGCCCATTTCTGTTTTATTTAAAACGAATTTAATTTTAATTTCATAATCCACAACCGTGGATTAAACTTTACAAACTATTTCATCTTAAAAACAGATTTATCTTTTTGAGTGAAATGATTAAAAATAATTCTAATAATCATGATTGATTTTGAAAAATTAAAAAATATCATTCTCAGCAATACTTCATTTTTGTTAACTACTCACGTTAACCCTGATGCGGATGCAATAGGGTCTGAAATCGCTTTTTATTATTTGTTAAAAAAACTGAATAAAAAAGTTTATATAATTAATCACAGCTATACACCTTATAACCTGGAGTTTTTTAATGATGAGAATATAATCCAGCGATTTGATGAGGAAGTGCATAAAAATATTTTTGATGAAGTTGATGTTCTGGTTGCTCTGGATTTTAATCGTGCAGATAGAATAGTCAGAATGGAACAGGGATTTCGCGAATCAATTAAATTAAAAATATGTATAGATCATCATCAGGATCCGGAAGTATTTGTTGATCATCAATTTATTGATACAGACTATTGTGCAACCGGACATATTATTTATAATTTTATAAAAAGTACCGGTATAGCTGAAATAGATTTCAAAATTGCTGAAGCAATATATGCAGCTATAATGACTGATACAGGCTCATTCCGGTTTGATAGAACAACTGCTGAAGTACATTATATTATTGCAGATTTATTAAAACTTGGTGTAAATCCTGAACAGGTTTATGATAAAATTTACGATCAAAGTAAGTTTAGTAAAGTTAAATTACTTGGCAGAGCATTAAATTCAATTAATCTTTTGGCGGAAGATAGAATTGGATACATGATAATAACTCAAAAAGATTTTGATGAACTTGGTGCAATTGAAAGCGATACAGAAAATTTTGTTAATTATAATTTATCAATTGAAAATGTGGTAATCGGAATCTTATTTATAGAATTAAAAAACGGATTTAAAGTTAGTTTCAGATCAAAGGGCAGCATTGCAGTTAATAAACTTGCCAGTGAATTTGGCG
>DASVGS010000141.1:0-2986 GCA_036379435.1 Ignavibacteriaceae bacterium | reverse complement strand
CTTTCATAAAAATAAATTTCATATTAAAATCAATAGTAGCCTCGCTATTGATTTCTTTTTTTTGTTTAAACCTACATGCACAAAACAATGAAATTTCTTTTGATAAGCTAACAGTTGAAGCTGGTTTATCACAAAGTAGCGTTATTTCAATATCCCAAGATAGCATGGGGTTCATGTGGTTTGGTACCAAAGATGGATTAAACCGTTATGACGGACAACAATTTGAAGTTTTTAGAAACAATCCTAAAGATAGTACCTCTATCAGCAGTCAAAATATCAATGCTTTATTGACGGATAGTAGGGGTAATTTATGGGTAGGTACACAAAATGGTTTAAACAAATATCTTCCCGAAACAAAATCTTTTATAAGGTTTATCAATCACCCAAATGATAAAAAAAGTTTGAGTAATAATGCCATCAGGTGTATTTATGAAGATAAGGATGGTGCTGTTTGGATAGGTACAGAGAATGGATTGAACAAAATCTTAAAAGACGGTAAATTTCAAAGGTTTTTTTGTAAAGGTGCAGTTGGCGAAGGTTTAGTAAATCCTTTAATCAAAGCAGTTTATCAAGATCATCAAAAAAGACTTTGGGTGGGTACGCAACTAGGTTTGGTAAATATGAGTTTTAGCAATAATAAATTGCTATTTAAAACCTATTTCCATAATAATAATCAATCAGAAACTCTATCATCAAATGATATTACCTCAATTTCTGAAGATCTCGAACATAATTTATGGTTAGGCACTCAATACAATGGCATAAATGTTTTTGATAGGGCAAGTCAAAAATTTAAGCATATCAATACTCAAAATAGTGGTATATGCAATAATAATATTCGTAAAATTCTATTAGATAAAAATGGATTACTTTGGGTTGCAACCTTTAATGGAATTAGTATTTACGATCCTTTAAAGCATATTTTTAGAAATCAAATTTTTGATCCAGAAAACCCAAAAGGATTAAACCAAAATTCTATTTATAATATTTATCAGGATGCTACCGGTTCTGTCTGGGTTGGCACTTTTTACGGAGGAATAAATGTTTATCATCCAAATGCAATTCCTTTTAAAGCATATAGGCATTACTCGTACAAAAATTCTCTGAGCAGTAACATTATTAGTGTTATAGTAGAAGATGCTAAAGGAAACCTATGGATTGGAACCGAAGCCGAAGGACTAAACTATTTTGATAGGGCTACAGAGATATTTAAAAACTTTAAGAATAAGGAGGGCGAAAATTCTTTAAGCTCAAACGTTATTAAAGCAATTAGTATTGATTTAAGAGGTAATTTGTGGATTGCGGCATACTCTGGTGGAGTTGATTATTACAATACAACAACTGGTGTTTTTAAAAATTACAAGGTTTCTGATGGATCAGGATTAAATGAAAAGCAAATTACTTATCTGTTAACAGATCAGCAAAACAGGTTATGGGTAGGTACAAAATGGAAGGGATTATTTTTGTTGAATGCATCTCAAGATAAATTTGAATCGCTTAAAGATGGAAAAGCGCACTTTTATCTACCAGCTATAAACATCACTTATATTTATCAAGATCTAAATCATACCTTATGGGTTGCTACTGATGATGGGGTTTATTATTTATCAAAAAACAAAAGCAATTTTATTAAACTTAGTTTAAAAGAAAATACTTTTTTAAACCACATTAGTGTTATTGGACAAACAAGCAGTGGCAAAATTTTATTTGGAAGCTATAATGAAGGTATGGCTTATTTTTATCCCGCAACAAAAAAACTCGTTTTTTTTACTGTAAAACAGGGTTTGCCCTCAAACACTATTGCAGGGATTATAGAAGACAATCAAAAAAGAATATGGGTAAGTACAGATAAAGGAATTGCGGTTATAAACAAAAAAAGGGTAAAAGTTTATAACCGCAATGATGGTTTTCCCAGCAACGTATTTAATTATCATTCCGTTTTAAAAGATAGTAAGGGGACTTTGTTTTTTGGTGGATATAATGGACTGATTAGCTTTAATCCATGCGAAATTGTAGAAAACAGAATTGCACCTAAGGTGGTCTTTACAGGCTTAAAACTTTTCAATCAAGAAATAAATATTAATGATGACAGTAAGATTTTAAAAAAATCTTTGAATCAAATTGATGCCTTGGTGTTAAATTATCAGCAAAACGTATTTAGTGTTGATTTTGCGGTACTAAATTATGTAAAATCAAAAAAAAATAAATACGCTTATAAATTAGAAGGTTACCAAAAAGATTGGATTTATGTAGATGAACCGAAGGCAAACTTCACCAATTTGCCAGATGGAACGTATCATCTTTTAGCAAAAGGCAGTAATAATGATGGAATTTGGAGTAGTAAAATCGCAACATTAAAAATCGTTATCAAACCTCCTTTTTGGAAAACTTGGTGGGCATATTTGTTCTATATCCTCATTCTTGCGGGCTTATTTTATTTGATCATCAGGTTTTTATTGATCAGGGCTTTATTAAAAAGAGAGCATGATCTGAACCAAATGAAATTAGAATTTTTCACCAATGTATCACATGAAATCAGAACACCGCTTACGCTGATACTCGGTCCTTTAGAAAAAATTCTTCAAGACACTCAAGAAAATCTTAATCTTCACAAGCAACTCAGCAATGTAAATAAAAATGCAAAAAGATTGATGAAGCTAGTAAATGAGCTGATGGATTTCAGGAAAATTGAAAGTGGTAAAATGAAGTTGAATTTGGTAGCAGATAATATCGTGAGTTTTGTGCAGGAAATTTATTTGTCTTTTCAACAACTAGCCATACAAAAAGAAATTGCCTATTCCTTTAAATCAGCTCAAGAAGATATAGAAGTTTATTTTGATAAAGCGCAATTAGAAAAGGTGATTTTTAATTTATTAGCTAACGCTTTCAAGTTTGTCTCGGTTGTGGACGGAAAAATTGAGGTAGAAATAAGTATTCAAAACGATTTCATCTTTATTAGAATAAAGGATAATGGGGAAGGAATTCC
>DASVGS010000140.1:0-3054 GCA_036379435.1 Ignavibacteriaceae bacterium | reverse complement strand
CTGTAAAAATTCTTTTAATAATGTGTATTCCTGAAAATCTGGTTCTATAATTTCCTCTATTTTTTCTTTGGAAATCATTTCAAGCTGCGGCAATAAAAATCTTTTTAACTTTAATAATCTTGTTCTTGGTAAAGGTTCTTTTACTAAACTAAACTTCATTATCTTTTTATATGGAGTAACAGATTGGTTATATTTATCTATAACCTGCCACTTTAACATCTCTTCAACGTTTTCAATACCTTGTTGTTTTGCTTTTTGATAGTCCGGATAAATAACCGCGTGAAGCAAATCGGACTTTTCAAATACTCCGATTTCTGTAATAACATCGTTCATACTTAAAATTTTATTTTCAATCTCTTCAGGATTTATATTCTTTCCGTTGGATAAAACAATAATTTCTTTTTTTCTGCCTGTTATAAAAATTCTGTTATTTTCAAGATAACCTAAATCACCAGTATACAGCCACCCATCCTTAATTATAGCTGCAGTTTCTTCTGGTCTGTTATAATATCCCTGCATAACATTTCTGCCGCGATTTACAATTTCTCCATCAATAACTTTTACTTCATTTGTTTTAAGCGGTTCACCCGCAGAACCCGGAAGCACTCTTCCCGGTCTTGTAAATGTAATCATCGGGGCGCACTCTGTCATTCCGAAACCCTCAAGAATTTCAAAACCGAGTGTTAAGTAATCTTGTGCAACTTCTTTATCCAGTGCAGCTCCACCGGAAACCAAATATTTTATGTGGCCGCCAAATTTTCTTTGAACAGATCCGAATATCTTTCTTGAAAAGCTTATTGAATTTTTTCTTTGCGCTATTTTAAAAAGCAGTTTAGCTATTCCACTTTTATTTATTTTATCTTTTATTCCTTTTCTTATAAGATTATACAAACGCGGCACACCAATAATTATTGTAACTCCATGCTGCAGGGTTGCCATAATATCTTCGGATGCCATCGATGGAGAGAAAACAATTGTTCCGCCTACACTTAATGGGATAATCATCGTACCCATCAACGGGAATATATGATGCAGTGGAAGCAGTACCATCACCTTATCTTCCTTTTTATAAATCTCAACATCGGTTGTAACTGCTTCAATATTCACTAGCAGGTTATCGTACGATAACATTACTCCTTTTGGTGATCCTGTTGTACCGGAAGTATAAATTATTACAGCAGTTTCATTCGGATCAGGATCAAGAAAAGTGGAATTATTATCTGCATCTATAATTTGAATTTCATCAAGATTTATTTTTCCAATTTTGTGATTTAACTGAGTCAACGCTTTTTCACAAACTTCTTTTGTCCCATTTGAATAAAAAATGATCTCCGGTTTACAATCATTAAGTATAAACGAAACATCTTCTGCTGAAGACATATAATCTATTGGGACAGCAACAGCTTTATTTAACCAGATTGCATAAAATGTATAAACCCATTCAAATCTATTTTCAGAAAAGATAGCAACCTTGTTAAGTTTAATTTGTGGAAGAAGGGTTGAAAAAGAATTTACTTTATTAATCAGTTCCGCATACTCAATTTTCTGATCATTGAGTATCAGTGCAGTTTTTTTGAAATCGTTTAAAAACAATTTTTACCTTACTGTGTTTAATTATCATTCCTAAAATATCAAATAAATTATTAAAAATTTTGAGTCCTTCGCTTAGAGTTATCAAGGGGCGGCTATTTCAAGCATAATTAACTTTAAAAATATTAGTTAAGTCTGCAAAATTTCTTGTTTCTTAATTGTATTCCTCAAATAATTTTCTTAAGTATTAACAGGATCATTTAATAATATTATGGAAAATAACCGCGAACAACTGATACGACAAAAAAAGATTCAACTTAAAGCTATTGATTTAGCCTTAGGAATATTGGTTGGCATGCTTTACGGTTATGCGATAGATAATCTTCTTGTAGGTGCGGTTATCGGAATTGGAGTTGGTTTTTTTAAGTGGGTAAATAGCATTCCGTTTTGGGGAGTTTTTATTCTTACCATCGTTTATTGGTTCATTATAATTTTTATTAAATAATAGGAATTTATATGAGTGAAAAACAAAAACCCGAGATTGGTTCAATAACCTGGTGTGATCTCACTGTTCCGAATGCTAATGAGGTAAAAGATTTTTACTCCAAGGTTATTGGATGGATGCCTGAAGGTGTATCAATGGGCGATTACGATGATTTTACTATGATCGCACCTGAAAGTGGTAAAGTTGCTGCGGGTGTTTGCCACGCTCGCGGATCAAATGCAAGTTTACCGCCGCAATGGTTAATTTATATAACGGTAAAAGATGTTGATGAAAGTGCAAAATCATGTTTAAATCTTGGTGGTAAAGTGATCATCGAACCAAAAACCATGGCTGGTTATGGCAGATATTGTGTAATACAAGATCCTGCAGGTGCAGTTTGTGCGTTGTTTAAACCTGAATAAAAATTATTTTTTGCACAACCCAACATCAATCAAACATTTTTTAATCCGCTTATAGGATTTTTTGATATCATTATCTAATCCGATGGATACTCTCACAAGCCCTTCACTTAATCCCATTTGTTTTCTTTCTTCTTCCGGTATTTCAGATGAAGTGCTATGCCCCGGTGATGAAAACAAAGTTTTAAAGTAGCCTAAACTAACCGCAAGATAACCAACTTTTTCCTGCTGCATTTTAGCCATAAGTTCATTTGCTTTTTCTGTTGTACCTGCATCAATCGCGAGCATTCCGCCAAAACCAAATCCATCATTCATAATTTTCTTTATAAGTTTATGTCCGCTGTGTGATTTCAATCCGGGATAAAATATTTTGCAGCCAAGTTTTTCAAAATTTTCTGCAAGGTACTGAGCATTTTCACTATGCTTTTTGATCCTGATGTGAAGCGAATGTACATTCTTCATTATTGATGCTGCTCTGTAACTATCAAGCACAGGACCAAGTAGCATTGATGCTCCGGAATTAATATCAGTTAATTGACAAATAAATTCGTGAGTACTGCAAACACAACCCGCAACACAATCGCTTGTTCCGTTAATAAATTTTGTTAAACTATGTATAAC
>DASVGS010000139.1:0-2698 GCA_036379435.1 Ignavibacteriaceae bacterium | reverse complement strand
CAGCAAACAAAGGATACGCTTGCATTTCTTCTGCTGAGATTAATTGAAGTATGGTATCAATTTTTCCGGTGTTTTCTGCGTAGTAAGGATTTATTGATAACTCAAACAATTTTAACGGAACAGTTAGATATACATCAACATCTTTAAGCATAATTAGCATTTCCGGATCACTGCTGTATTTATTATTTAAATAAGCCTGCGAAGAATGCAGATCCATTAAAAATGATTTGACCTTTTCAATTAAAAAACCGAGTTCTGCATCTTTTAATATTCTATCATAAGAGATATGAAATGCATGCAAAATCGCATCTGTAGATACAAATACCGGAAGATCTTTATGAAATATTTCAAGATAAGATTCACCGAAGGAAATTTTCTTCATCCGTTCTGAAACTACAAAACCATGCTGCCCTAACAATTCTAACTCGTATGCTGTCAAACTGAATTTAGAGGCAACTGAATCTAAATATCTTGTATTAGTAAGTGATAAATTAAGGTCGTTTGAAAAATTTCCTGCAGGATGCATCTGCATCAAATCAGTGGAACTCATATTCTGGTGTGATTGAAGGAATTGCTTATAGGCATCTATATTAAAGTTTGATTGGCTAAATGCAGTTGAAGCAATAACAATAATAAAACAGATGATAATTAATGGTAATATTTTTTTCATCTTCACTCACCTTTTTTTCAAACTTAAAAAAATTACAAGGTAATATCAATTAACAATTAGCAAGAAAATATTCGAGAAAAATGATTTTTAATAAATTATTCATTTATCCATCATTATTTTTTATTATCTTTTTTTATAATCAAATTAAGTTTTAATAAGTACAAGTAATCTGGATTTGTTGATGCAATTTTCTAAACCAAAAATATTAATTATTGATGATGATGAAACCCTCTGCAATGTTATTGGAGAGGAATTGGATCAGGAAAACTATTCGGTTACTTGTTCTCTTAGTGGCAGGGATGGACTGGAAAAATTAAGGCTCGATAATTTCGATTTAGTAATTCTAGATAATCAAATGCCGGAAATGGACGGATATGAAGTTCTTCTGGAAATCAGAAACATAAATCCATCATTACCGGTAATAATTATAACAGCTAATACTGACATAGAAACAATTAATAAATTTTCACAAATTGGCATAAGTGCTCTTGTGAACAAACCATTTGAATTTGAAGATTTATTAACAAGTATTCAGAAATGTATATTATAAACTCTGGTTGTTATTAGAGATCACTATACTAATTGGATATATTTTCCGGTAACATATGATATGATATTGAGTGATAGTATCCACTGACTCTTGAAAAATAATTTATTCTCTTTAAATCATATTAAAAATTATATATCAATAAAATGTTTACAAATGCAATAACAAAAATTCCCTGCAAAAATTTAATAAATGGATTAACAAGTGCTAAACTTGGTAAACCAGATTATGAATTAGCTTTAGAACAACATCAAGGATACGTCAAGATATTAAGGGATTGCGGACTAAAAGTAATGACTTTAGCCGCAGATGAAAATTTTCCTGATTCAACTTTTGTTGAAGATACTGCCCTGATTACTCCATACTGTGCAATAATTACAAATCCGGGCGCTCCATCTAGAAGAGGTGAAATATTTGAGATAAAGAAAGTATTAATGGATTTATACGGCAATGTAGAAGAAATCGAATCACCAGGAACACTCGAGGCTGGTGATGTTATGATGGTTGCTAATCATTTCTACATAGGACTGTCGAACAGAACTAATCTTTTGGGCGCCAAACAATTAATAAATATTTTAAGCAAATACGGTTTAACAGGCTCTACAGTCACTCTGGATAAAGTACTTCATCTCAAATCCGGAGCATCATATCTTGAAAACAATAATATGCTTGTAATCAACTCACTAAAGAACTTTTCAGATTTTCAGAAATATAATTTAATCTTAGTTGATGATGACGAAGCTTATGCGGCAAACAGCTTGTGGCTAAATGACACAGTTCTGGTTGCAAAAGGATTTCCAAATACCAGGAATAAAATTGATGCTGCTGGATATAATACTATCGAAGTTGATGTATCAGAATTCAGAAAACTTGATGGCGGATTAAGCTGTCTCTCGCTTAGATTTTAAAAGATGGCGAAAAGGATGCATTATAAGTTTTAGTTTAATTTTAATTTTTGTGTAGATAAAAAAAGCCTTTAAGAAAAAATCTTAAAGGCTTCTTTGTGACCCCAAGGGGATTTGAACCCCTGTTACAGCCGTGAAAGGGCTATGTCCTAACCACTAGACGATGGGGCCAGTGCAATCTAAAACTTATAAACTTAAATGGTTGGGTGAGCGATGGGAATTGAACCCACGACCCCCAGGGCCACAACCTGGTGCTCTAACCAACTGAGCTACGCTCACCATTTAAAGAACAAATTTAATGTACGCCCGAGTGGACTCGAACCACTAACCCTCAGCTTAGAAGGCTGATGCTCTATCCAATTGAGCTACGGGCGCATAACGAACGTAAAATTTATTAAATGTCGGGGCGGCAGGATTCGAACCTGCGACCTCCTGCTCCCAAAGCATTGGGGCAGTTACAAAATATTTCGTTTTTACTTCGAATTCACAACTTTTAAGGGCTTTTGAATTTTCGTGCCCAAAAACGTGCCCATATTTGCTTTATCTGAAACTTCTTTTCCGATCCTGGTCAACTCT
>DASVGS010000138.1:0-3562 GCA_036379435.1 Ignavibacteriaceae bacterium | reverse complement strand
AAATCATAGTATACAATTCCATCTGGGTGAGGTAAAAAATATTGATTCGGCAAATAAGATTATTCAGGTTGATGATAAATTCTTAAGCTACGAGTATCTGATAATAGCAATTGGCAGTAAAGTTAATTACTACAATATTCCCGGGATGGCAGAGCACACCTTCTCCCTGCAGACACTATATGATGCAGATAAAATTTATGAACATATCTCTAAAGTATGTGCCACTTCAATTTCTGAAAAAAATGAAAATGTCAGAAGGGATAAACTTCGTTTTGTAATTGGCGGCGGCGGTTTATCAGGGGTTGAATTCGCCGGTGAATTAGCAGATCATACTGCTAAATGTATTACTAATTTCAATGTGGATAAAAGCAATATCGAAGTTATCATAATTGAGGCTGCCGATAGATTGGTGCCTTTTATGGATAATGATTTTTCTGAAAGAATTAAAAAGAAATTAATTGATAAAGGGATTAAAGTTTTACTTAATTCCAAAATAATGAAACGCACAAAAAATGAAGTATTCCTTGAAAATGGTAAAATAATCAGAACAGAAAATTTTATTTGGACCGGGGGAATTCGAATATCTGATATCTTAAAACGTGGCGGATTAAAAACAGGTCCAGCGGGAAGATTACTTGTTGATCAATATCTGCAATCGGAAGATGATCGATTTATCTACGCAATTGGAGATAGTGCAAACGCAATTAACCCCGTCACTGGTAAACCGGTACCTGCTGCCGCACAGTTTGCACTTCAGCAGGGACGGTTAGCTGCTGAAAATGTTTATTCGGAAATTTTTGGGAAACCCAAGAAAGCTTACTATCCTAAAGTACTCGGCGAAGTTGTAAGTCTTGGGAAGCATCTTGCAATCGGTTGGTTAGCACTACCTATTTTAAAGAAAGTAACCTTTGTCGGATTTCTTGGAAACTTATTAAAAACAGCTATCAGAGAAAAGCACATTATACTTTTACGAAAAGAAAGCAGAAACTGGATCAGCTATTGATTCCGAAATGATGAGTGAGCATTAACAAATTATAGAATAATAAATTGATTCACTAAAAATTAAATATCCGATAATTATTGCAGTATGGTTGAAGTGTAGAACGCCTGATATAGCATTACAACTCTTATACGCAGAAGTCGTTGAACTAATACCACTTAGCGTTTTCAGTTTATTGTTATTACAACGGGTTTAAAATTTTTATAAAAATAACAAAAAAAGGAAATGATTTTGAGTATCAATAACATTCTGGAAATGACCATAAGCCAGATAGTCATTCAGGATTATCGGGCATCAGAGATATTTGATAAGTACAATATAGATTATTACAACAGGGGTTTTGAAAAACTCGCTAACGCTTGTAAGGCCAGAGGTATAAAGCCAGAAAAGATTATCAATGAATTGGAGAGATTAAAAAAGGCATCCGGTGACAATGAGGAGGATTATAATACCTTGTCAGTTGATGCATTAATTGAAGAAATAGAATTTAAACGACATCGTTTCTTTATTGAGAGGGCTGCCGAAATAAAAAATTTCTTAAATAGTTTTAATCGAATACACGGGAAGAATGATAGCGGGCTATCTGATGTCATTGATATTTTTTATCATTTCTCAAGTGAAACGAATATTCACCTAATGAAAGAAAGATTAGTACTTTTCCCCTATATCAAAGAACTATCCGAAGTAGAAAAATTGAATTCCTTATCCACTAATTTTAATTTTTTAGCTTTTGATCTGACAGTTGAGTTAATGAAGGCTGAACACAATAAAGAAACTGATTATATCAATAAAATTTCCGCAATCATCAATAATTATTTACTTCCCGATAAAGATGAAGGTTACCAGATTGCCTATATGCTGTTCAAATCCTTGAAAGAAGAACTAATCCGGACAATCCATTTAGAAAATAATATATTATTTCCGAAAGCGATTGAACTTGAAGGTAAAGTGCGGGAAAAAATGCAATTACAAGTTTAATGGAATTGATTTCTCAAGGAAAATGTTAAGTGTAATAAATTAAAATATAGACAATCCAAATAAATTTTTATAAAGGATAAATATGGAAACTAAAAATTTATATCCAGTTGCCACTTCTGAATTAGCAGACAAGAAAGCAGCATTATCTCAAAAGAACATCTCTGCCTGGCGCACTTTTAGTAAAACCGTATTTGAAGAAGGTGCGCTTTCAGAAAAGACAAAACAACTAATTGCAGTAGCAGTAGCGCACGTTACACAATGTCCTTATTGTATCCGGTCCCATACCAGAATGGCAATAAGACGAGGAGCTACAAAAGAAGAAATAATGGAAGCAATATGGGTAGCTGCTGAAATGAGAGCGGGAGCAGCTTATGCTCATGCCAATATTGCTGTGGATGAAATGGAGAGCCTGCGTGGTTGAATATCTTATGTAATTATAAGATGTAATTAAATAATATGGGTGATTATGCAGTAAATATTTTAGGAATTGAAGAGATTTCGCCGAACATCTTTAAAATCATACTGGAGAAGCCGGGAGGGTATACATTTACACCCGGACAATATGCCAACATATCATTATTGGAAACTTCTTTGGGTGACAAAAAAGGCTCATTCTGTTTTACTGGTTTGGTTAACTTAAATTATCTTGAATTTATTATCAAATTATATAACAATAATAATTCGCTAAAAAAAAGAATTGTCAGTTATAATGTGGGAGATAAGATAAAGATAAGCGAGCCACAGGGCACATTTAAATATAAAGGGATGGGTGTTTTTATAGCTGCGGGTACCGGGATTACACCGGTAATTGCGATATTAAGAGATCTAAAGTTAAAAAACGATCTTGCAGGAAATATGCTGATATATTCCAACAGAAGTATGGATGATGTAATATTAAATACTGAATTGACAAATATGCTTGGTACAGATTACATTAATGTGTTTACAAAACAGAAATATAATGGATGCTTCTTCGGAAGAATAGATAAAAATTTTTTAAGAATGGAAATAGTTGATTTTATACGATACTTTTATATTTGCGGCTCCATGGAATTTGTCCAGGATATCAGGTCGATACTTAGGGGATTTGATGTAGTACCAGATTCAATAATTTACGAAAATGCTATTAACAGTCTTTCAGTCAGGTGAGGTAAAACTAAATATCATTTGAATTATTATTATATAATTGAAAATAATTGAAGGAATGATAAATGAATCAAATTCAAGAGCTTAATAGCAACATAATTAATATCACTATGAAAATTCAAGAGAGATACCCGGAATTGTACGAACTACTGTCTGAGATGCCGATAACCATTCCAAATATAAAAAACCCCACAATTAACTTTGAAATTTTAGATTCATATTATAATTCGCTAAGATCTATTCTTGATACCTACAACTATAACAATTATCGGTTAAGATTGTGATGGATTTAAATTTTAGAAGAGTTTAATAGCAAAAATCAGAATTGGATGGATTTGAAATTCTGGTTTACTGGCGAAGATTGGATGAAGTAGATTACAGTTACGATTGGGCACTTGAAGCAAGTGAAAAGATGAAAAATTTTATTTTGTCCGGCGA
>DASVGS010000137.1:0-4435 GCA_036379435.1 Ignavibacteriaceae bacterium | reverse complement strand
ATTGGATAAAGTTCCATTGCTGCCTTGCCTTGTAAAGCTTATACCTGCTTCATTCTTTAAAACATCAAACACATTATTTGCATTACTGTTTGCTATTTGTGTTGAATCAATTATAGAGATTGAGTTTGCGAGTTCAAGTGTATTAGCCGGAGTTTTGGTTGCAGTTATTACAACATCAGTAAGTTTGTAATATCCGGTTGAATCTGTTTTATGAACAATATTATTTTGAGCAAATGATATGAGAGAGTACGTAAGAGCTGCAAACAGAGCAAAAAGAAATTTGAGGTTAAACATTGAAGTTACTCCATATAAAAATTGTTAAAGTAACTTCGCGTATTAAAAAGTTTAGATAAAACGAATGGAGATTTTTGGGAACCATCGTTAATCCTGCCTTTCTCGCGAAGGTTGATTAATTATTATTTACGGCAGGTCTCCTGGCTTTTAGCAAAATGCTCAATGTTAAGTGTTAAATGTTCAATTAAATTCATTGAACATTGAGGATTGAAAATTTAACATTGCAACGAAGTTGCTATTCACAGTTGCGCGACAGCGACGGAATTATCCAATAATGGAATCACCGTACTTCCCTATATTTTCCCATTATCCCGGTAAGTCGGGATTGGGACACCGCAAACATTCTTCAAAGAACTGAAGTAAAAATAAACCCCTGATTGTTAAGATGGAAGAATTTGTTAAAATATTTTTTGTATTTGCTTTTAGCGTTTAACTTTTTTTTCTAAGTTGCAGTAGGATTTATTGTTAATTATCAATTTTACACATTGCAGATGCTTTTTCTAATATTAGTTACATCTTTAATCTTGTTTGATCTTTACATCTCACACAATATCAAATTTAATTTCATATCAGCTATAATTCATTCTTCATCTAAAAGGAGCTTTTAATGGGCTGGTTTTTAAAATTTCTCAATTCTTCCATCGGCAAAAAGTTTATGATGGCCGTAACAGGAAGTTTCTTAATTATTTTTCTGGTTGTTCACCTGATTGGTAATATTACATTATTTTTTGGCGCAAGTGCTTTTAATGCATATGTATCAACGCTTGATGTGATAAAACCATTGATCAGAGTTATCGAGCTGGTTTTGCTTGCTGCGTTTATACTGCATATTTTTAACGGGTTTAGATTGTGGCTGGAAAACAAAAGAGCGCGGGGAGTAACCTATAAAATTAATGGCTCGCACGAGAACACTGATGTATTTTCAAGAACAATGTTTTTAACCGGATCAATTGTTTTCATATTTCTTGTACTTCATCTGGCAACCTTTTTCTGGAGATTTAATGTACACGATCCGCAAGGTTTAGCTGACACACATCAGTATTTTGATATAGTTACGGGATTTTTTCAGATATGGTGGTACGTAATTTTATATATAGTTGCTGTGCTGCTTTTAGGATTTCATCTTAATCATGGATTTCAAAGTGCTTTCCAAACCTTTGGCTGGAATCATAAAAAATACTTTCCCTTAGTACAAAAAATCGGTACACTTTACGCAATTATTATGGCATTAGGTTTTGCTTCGATGCCCATCTACTTTTTCTTTTTCTACGGAGGTAACCAATGACAAAATTAGATTCTAAAATTCCTGCAGGAAACATTTCCGAAAAATGGACTAATCATAAGTTCAATATGAAATTGGTGAATCCGGCTAACAAAAGAAAATTTGATATAATTGTAGTTGGAACAGGATTAGCAGGTGCATCTGCAGCCGCGTCACTTGGTGAACTTGGTTATAATGTTAAATCATTTACTTTTCATGATAGTGCCAGAAGAGCACACAGTATTGCTGCGCAGGGTGGAATTAACGCATCAAAAAATTATCAAAACGATGGCGACTCTACTTTTAGATTATTTTATGATACAGTTAAAGGCGGAGATTTTCGTGCGCGTGAAGCAAATGTTCATCGGCTTGCGGAAGTAAGTACAAATATTATTGATCAATGTGTTGCCCAGGGCGTACCTTTTGCAAGAGATTACGGTGGACTATTAGATAATAGATCTTTTGGCGGTGCCCAGGTTTCCAGAACATTTTATGCAAGAGGACAAACGGGACAGCAATTACTGCTTGGAGCAGTAAGTGCGTTAAACAGGCAAATTGATAAAGGTTCTGTTAAGCTATATACCCGAAGAGAAATGCTTGATGTTGTTATAATTGATGGAGTTGCAAAAGGAATTGTTGTAAGAAATCTTTTAACCGGTGAGATAGAAAAATATTCTGCTCATGCTGTTGTTCTTGCAACCGGCGGATACTCAAACGTATTTTTCCTTTCCACAAATGCTATGAACTGCAACGCAACTGCAATTTGGCGCGCACATAAAAGAGGTGCATATTTTGCTAATCCATGCTTCACTCAGATTCATCCAACCTGTTTGCCGTTACACGGTGATGCTCAATCAAAATTAACATTGATGAGCGAATCTTTACGTAATGATGGTAGAGTTTGGGTATCAAAGAAGAAAGGCGATATGCGAAATCCAAATGATATTCCTGAAGAAGAAAGGGATTATTATCTTGA
Organism: Ignavibacteriaceae bacterium; assembly: GCA_036379435.1. Lineage (GTDB taxonomy): Bacteria > Bacteroidota > Ignavibacteria > Ignavibacteriales > Ignavibacteriaceae > IGN3. The sequence continues at coordinate 1,904 of DASVGS010000137.1, read as the reverse complement.
AAGAAAATATCCATCATTCGGAAATCTTGCCCCAAGAGATATTTCATCACGTGCAGCAAAAGAAGTTTGTGATGAAGGCAGAGGAGTAAAAGGCGGCGATGCGGTTTATCTCGATTTTAGTGATGCAATAAATAGACTTGGACAAAAGGTAATTGAAGAGCGTTATGGAAATTTGTTCGAGATCTATGAAACGATTACCGGAGAAAATCCATACAAATCACCAATGATGATCTATCCTGCACCGCATTATACAATGGGCGGCTTGTGGGTTGATTATAATCTGATGAGCAACATTCCGGGATTATTTGTATTAGGCGAAGCAAACTTTTCAGATCACGGTGCAAATCGTTTAGGTGCTTCTGCACTTATGCAGGGTTTGGCTGATGGTTATTTTGTTATTCCATATACAATGGGCAATTATCTTGCAGGCGATAAACCAACTGCAGTAAAAACGGATCATCCTGAGTTTGATAAAGTTGCAAATGAAGTAAAAGATCTGACAAATAAACTATTATCAATAAAAGGCAAACGCACTGTTGATGATATACATAAAGAACTTGGTAGAATTATGTGGCACAAGGTTGGTATGGCGCGGAATGAAAAAGGATTAAAGGAAGCTATTGAAGAGATAAGAAAATTGAAATCTGAGTTCTGGAAAAATGTTACAATACCGGGCAGCGGCGATGATGTAAATCAAACACTGGAGCGTGCTGGTAGATTAGTTGATTATTTTGAACTTGGTGAGTTAATGGCACTGGATGCTCTTGAAAGAAATGAATCCTGCGGCGGACACTTTAGAACCGAATATCAATTTGAAGATGGTGAAGCAAAGCGTGATGATGCAAACTATTCTTATGTAGCAGCCTGGGAGTTTGCAGGTGAAAATAAATGGAATCTTCATAAAGAAGATTTGAACTTTGAGTATGTAAAACCAGCAATAAGGAGTTATAAATAATGGAAGCAAAGAAGTTAAATCTTACTCTTAATATCTGGAGGCAAAAATCAGCCGGTTCAGTTGGCAGTTTTGCCGAGTACAAAGTACAGGTTTCTCCTGATGCATCTTTTCTTGAAATGCTGGATGAAATAAACAATTCACTTGAAGCTAAAGGTGAGGAAGCTATACATTTTGAAAGTGATTGCCGCGAAGGTATTTGCGGAACCTGCGGATTAGTTATTAATGGTCAACCGCACGGTCCGCTTCCTAAAATTGCAACCTGTCAACTTCATATGCGTAACTTTAAAGATGGTGAAACAATTTGGGTGGAACCATTTAGAGCAAAAGCTTTTCCTGTAATAAAAGATTTGATGGTAGATCGTTCCGGTTTTGATAAAATTCTTCAGGCAGGTGGTTATGTTTCTGTTAACACAGGCGGAACACCCGATGGTAATATGATACCAATTCCCAAAGATATCGCAAGTTTAGCAATGGATGCCGCAGCTTGTATTGGATGCGGGGCTTGCGTTGCAGCTTGTAAAAATGCATCTGCAATGTTGTTCGTTTCAGCTAAAGTATCGCAATATGCATTATTGCCGCAAGGGCAGCCGGAAAGATATATGAGAGTTGAAAAGATGGTAAAAGTTATGGATGAGCTTGGCTTTGGAAGCTGCACTAACACTTATGCCTGCGAAGCAGAATGTCCAAAAGGAATTTCTGTGACCAACATTGCAAGAATGAACAGAGATTTTATGATGGCAAAAGTTAAAAATAAAGAGGTTGAAGTTTAGCAGTATTAAAAGATATTTTTCTTAATAACAATCCCGGTTAACCTGCCAAATATATGGCTTAGTCTTAATCGGGATTTTTTTATATTTTTAGACCAGTAATCAAACAGGAAGAGCAATAATATGTTTGAAAATGAAATAAAATTTATAAACGATTTTACACTTAACAAGCTTAAGGAATT
>DASVGS010000136.1:0-3205 GCA_036379435.1 Ignavibacteriaceae bacterium | reverse complement strand
TATTTTCTTATCGTTACTGTATAGGAAAAAGGTCTTTAATGATTTGGAGTTATCAAACACAAACATGTTTTCGTGATCATCAAAAAGATCAACAGCAAATAGTCTTTCCGGAATTCCTGCAGGATTTCTTAATATAAATTTCAGTTTTTTATCAAACTCATCAGTAAAGGCAAAATCTGCAATTCCATTATTTATGTGATCAAACGATTTTATTAAATCGGGATTAATGCCAACAGCAAGCTGCTGATTATCAGACATCGAATTGACCTTAGATAGTATATCAACTTCACCAAACTCATTTATAAATGCGGATCCATAAACAAACTTGCTGAAAAAAGGTATCAGATCAACTATTCCCTTTTTTTTCTTCTGAAAAAATTCCGGATAAAATAAATTAAAATCCTTTGCAAAAATTGTTGAGATTATTCCCTCTTCGGTACTCAGACAATTAAAGTCGAAAAAACCATCACGGTTAAAATCACCAATAATAAATTTATCAACAGGATGAGAAGTTTCTATAGTTATCGACTTATCAAATGAGGCAAGCGCATCACCAAAGAAAATTTTTATTCCGGATTTACCGCTAACGATTATATCCGTATAATGATCATAATTAATATCAAATACCCGCATTGATAAAATATCATCATTTATATTCAGCTGTTTTAATTCTTTAAAATCATCACGCGAGTTGTTGTAAAAGATATGCAGTTTGTTATCAATCTTACTTATTGCAGCAATATCTTCAAATCCATCAGAGTTTACATCTATAAACTGGGCATTCTGATAGACTTTTTTTTCGACAATTTTTCTTTCAATTAACTGATTGTTTGTTAGAGATAAAATTGAAAGCCCATCGAATGAATTCCCTGAAATCAAAAAAGATTGTTCGCCATTTGTATAATTTTTTGCAATGCTGATGTTATCAGGATAAGAATTAAATTTTATTTTTGAGACTAATGAAACATTTCCTGAAGAATTGAATTTATATATTCCAAAACTTCTGCTTTTTCTTGATGTGAAAGCAAAAGATTCTAAAACGTTATTTGCCATAATTATTGGTTCGATCGAGGAGATTTCGGCTGGCAATGTAATTTTATTTTTTAAAATAAATTTTAATCCGCTTTTGCCGTCATACAATTCTGCAATTTTTTTTAAAGGATTAAAAACCAGTAAATCCGAGTGTTCATTTTGATCATAATTAAAACTGAAGATTTTAGTAAAACCGGAATCTGTTTCAAATGAAGTGAGTTTACAAAATCCTTTAAATGGAATTTGGGGAAAAATTATTTCTGAGAGCAGAATAAATAGTAAAAGTGTTTTAAATTTACTTTTTCCGGTCTTTAAGGCGGTTCTCTCTTCTAATGAGAGCTTCATCATATCTTCTTTTTTCGTCTTCTGTTTCAGGAATTGCTTTTATACCTTCAATCGGCTTACCATCATTATCTACACTAACGTAAGTAAGATAAGCAGTATTAGTGTGAATTTTTGTTCCCTCTCTAAAATTTTGCGCAAATACTTTTACACCAACTTCCATAGAAGTTTTGAATACTCTGTTTATGGAAGCAATCAAAGTAACTGCATTGCCCAGTTTTATCGGATGATGAAAATCTACTCTATCTACAGAAGCGGTAACACAAATACTTCTGTTATGTTTTGCAGCGCTTAGTGCGGCACAGATATCAATCCACTGCATTAACTGACCGCCGAATAAATTGCCCAACTGATTGGTGTGATTCGGCAATACCAGTTCTGTCATTGTTATAACTGAATCACTTATTTTCTTTGCCTGGATCATTACGGATTTACTGAAAGTTTACTCTCTAAAGAGGTTTTAATTTTTTCAACATCTCCAACATTCGGGTGCTGCGGATACTTTTGAATAAATTTTTGAGATTCTGCCAATGCTTCAGAATTCCTGTTTTTTTCTACAAGTAAATTTATTTTATTAAAAAGTGCTAAAGGTGCGTATTGAGTATCGTGATATATTTCCATCACACTATCATAATATTTTAATGCAGCTAAAACATAATCCATTTTATCATAAATTCGTGCTGCCTCATATTCTTTTCTTGCCAGTTTGTCATTTAGCTCCTTAATCTTTGCTTCAGCATCAGCCACCTTAGGATTTAAAGGAAAGAAATCTATAAATACCTGGAATTCTTCAACTGCTTTTTTAGTGTATTGTTGATCCAGAGTAAAATCAGGTGAAAGTTCATAATAACAGTCTGCTAACATATACTGTGCATCCGGTAGAAATTCACTTGATGGCATACCTTTAATAAGTTTGCTGAATTGATAAGCGGCAAGAATATATTCTTCTCTTTTAAATCTTGTCATTGCAAGATAATATTGTGCATCATCAACAATGCTGCTTCCGGGGTATTGAAGAATTATCGCTTCAAATTCTTTAACAGCCTCTTCATAATCTTCCTGCTCATAAAGACTGATGCTGTAAGCAAGTCTTTGTTCAGGAGTCATATCAGCTGTATCCTGAGTTGAAGAACAAGCAAATAAAAATAACGTTACAAAAAGCAGTGCAAATATGTTTTTCATCTTAAAGTATAATGGTTTTTTAATGTGCAATTATAACCAAATTAGGTACGCCTTCAAAGGTAATTTCGATTACTTAGACCTTACAGAAAAGAACAAAATTATCGTAACAGCGGCGGCTCCAATTGCTACTATTGGTTCTAATAGGCTCGAAAAAAAAGGTTCGGGGGGCAGTTCTCCGTGCGTAAAAGGATAAGATCTGTTTTCCAGCTTTTCTACATCTTCTACGTTTATTGTGTCTTTATCAACAAGATTAAATGCTTTAATATTTTGGTTTGATGTGATAAAATAATTCCCGCTTAGTTGTAATACTCTTTCTGTATAAAAACTTCCAAAAAATCCTTCACGCTCAGGAGCAGAGTATGTAACTGAAGCATTATCAATAACAAAACTTGCAGTAACAAAATTATTTGCAGATTGATCATCACTTATTAACTCTATTCCGCGTTTTAAAATTTTACCTCTAATTTGATTTGCAAACAAAACATAATCTGATCCAAGTGTTAATTCCAGTTTTACTTTATTTGTGGTATTTAAATCGTTTACAAATTTTGTTGATGCTGAATCCACTAAATCATAAAACTTATCAAGATTAGAAACTGGTTGAGAAAAAATTGAAGCCTGAAAAATTATTGCAAAAAATAAAAAGCGG
>DASVGS010000135.1:0-4635 GCA_036379435.1 Ignavibacteriaceae bacterium | reverse complement strand
AGAAGGTGTTTGGGATGCAAAGATAATTGCTCCTGCACACGATTTGTCACATTATGGTTATGAAGCAAACACTCCTGGTTTAGGACAAACCGGTCCTTCAATTATGATTGCTTCTAACGAAGCTCGTGATTTCTTTGCAGTTCAATACACAATCGGATCACCGGAAACTGCTGATACCTTATGCGATTTGTATATGCAGACAAGAGCTTTAGAAGATGCCGAATGGTCACACTCTACCAATTTAACTGAAACAGATAATATGAATGAAGATGGATGTCATTTAGCTCCATTTATGGCAACAACTTCTACCGCTACCACAACTACCGATTGGATCTTCTCAATGTTCTGGTATGAAGAAGGAAATACAACTCCTATCATTAATCAATCAGGTCGTTCAGTTGTTTATGTAGCTACTGTACCAACCAGAGTTGTAACCGGTGTTGAAGATGGAACTGTTGTTAATTCATTTAATTTGGAACAAAATTATCCAAATCCATTCAACCCAAGTACAAGTATTAAATACTCAGTTGCTGAAAGAAGCAATGTAAGTATTAAAGTTTATGATATGCTTGGAAAAGAAGTAGCTAACTTGGTTAATACAGTAAAAGAAGCTGGTTCACATGAAGTAACTTTCAATGCTTCAAACCTTGCTTCAGGAATGTATGTTTATACAATCACAGCAGGTAACTTTACTTCTTCTAAAAAAATGATGTTAATGAAGTAATATGATTCTTTAATTAAAAAGCGGGTGGTATTCTGTAAGGGAATTACAGTCCATCCGCTTTTTTTATTTTATGATTTAATAAATGAGATAAAAAGATAAAATCTCTAAATTTATTTTTAGCGGAGATGAGATGAAAAATTCGATTACAAAATTTTTGTTTCTTTTTTTGTTCGCTCTGGTTCCTGCGCTTTTAGCGCAGACCGGTGTTGGTAAATTGAGTGGGAAGATAGTGGATGCAGCTACCGGTGAACCACTTATCGGTGCAAACGTTATTTTAGTGGGCACACAAACAGGAGCTGCCACTGATGTTGACGGAAATTATTTTATACTCAATATTACCCCAGGTACTTATGAGGTAAAGGTAACTTATGTTGGGTATGCTCCAAAAATATTAGAAAATATACGTGTTGTAGCCGGTATTACTTATGAACTGAATATTCAGCTTTCAACAGATTTTACATTGGATGAAATTGTTGTAGTTGATAGAAAGTTTTTTGAAGAAAAAGCTACTAATACGGTAAAAGTTATTGATGCCGACCAGATATCCAGATTACCTGTTAGAGGTGTTACTAATATAGCATCACTTCAATCTGGTGTTGTTATTCAGGAAGGCAGCGGCGGTCAGGAAGGTAACTCAACTATTAACGTTAGAGGCGGTCGTGGCAGCGAAGTTTTATACATCGTTGATGGTGTACCTCAAAATAATTTATATAACCGTTCCTCAGTTGCTTCAGTAAGTAATGTTGCTATCGAACAGATTTCATTCCAGGTTGGTGGTTATGAAGCCAAATATGGTCAGGCTCAATCTGGTATAATTAACGTTACAACAAAATCAGGTCAACCAACCTATACAATTCTTACAGATCTGGTTTCGTCATCGTATACAGATGACTTCGGCTATAATTTATATGCTGGTACAATAAGCGGTCCGATAATTCCTGGTATTCCTGAGCATACAATATTTTTATCTGCAGAAAGAGGCTGGTTCCAGGATGCTGACCCAAGTGCTATCGAAATAAATTTCCCTTCAATAGGTAAAACCTATAAAGGATATCAGAATAATCCTGCAAGCGTTTGGAGATTTTCTGCAAAAACTAATCATCGTATGGGTGATTTTACAGTTAATTTGAGCGGTTTGTATAATGATAGAACGGCAAAAGTTGTTGATTATCGTTATCAAAAAAATAATGCACGATTTAATCCGGAATTTTTTGAACAGAATACTTCTCTTAATGCTCGTTTATCACAAACTGTAAGTAATACAACATTTTGGAACCTGAACTTAGGTTATAAAATGTTTGATTATAAGAGATACAATCCATTCTTAAAAGATAACCTTGCATTATATGGTAATGCTGCATACTGGGAAAATAATCTTGGTGTTTACCTGGCCGGCGATGGATTAAATCCTGCCAGGTTAGGCCCTGATGGATTACCACAGTTGAATTCACAGGGTGATAGAATTCAGATGTCTGTTGATGAAAATGGTGTATTTAGACCTTACGGTTATCAGGGCGGCGGATTATATCAAAAAAGAGAAGACGATGCATTTTTTATTGATTTAGATATTACTTCACAGATTGATAATCATCTGTTAGAGTTTGGTGCCGGATTTTCTCAGCATACAGTTAGAGGTTATGGTGTGTTTGCAAGTTTATATGCACAGCAGCCTTCTACTCTAACTGAAACAGAAAAATATGAAGCATTGCAGCCATTTGTTTATGGTTATGATGTTAGCGGACAAACAAGAACAACTACAGATGATCCAAATCAATTTTTAAGACCTTATAAACCAGATATCGGTTATGCATATTTACAGGATAGATTTGAATTACAGGATATAGTACTTAACATTGGTTTAAGAATGGATTATTTCAATCTTAAATCTTATGTCCTTAAAAATCCTGGTCTTCCTTATGCAGGTGGATCTGATCCTGAAGCATTTGATCCTGGTGATTTTCAGGTTAGAGATGCTGAAGTTGAACTTTCTCCAAGAATCGGTATTGGCTTCCCGGTTACATCGGGTACAGTATTTCATGCTCAGTATGGAAGATTCATTCAGTTACCTGAATTGAATGATGTTTATTTTGGACCATATAGTTATAATGATTATTTGGTTATGGCACCACAAAGTGGTTTTAATGGTGCATTAAGAGCAGAAGAAACAATCCAGTATGAAGTTGGATTCCGTCAATTGCTAAGTGATAATTCTGCATTAAATATTACAGCTTTTTACAAGAATATCAGAGATCTTGTAAACGTTCAAAACCATAAATTCAGAAGAGTTGAAGGTGGAGAATTAATTGATGCGATATATCCTGAAAACTCAGACTTTGGTACCACCAAAGGTATTGCACTTTCTTTGGATATTACACACTTAAGTTACTTTAGTGTATCAGCACAGTATACTTTTTCAATTGCTGAAGGAACAGGTTCTTCAACATCATCAAGTTCAACAGCAGTTTTCAGAAATACTGATAATGCGGCACCAAAAGTAATTGCTCCGCTTAATTTTGATCAGAGACATACCGGTGTTGTTAATGTTGATTTTTATGTACCTAAAGGAAACCTGGGATGGTTGGAAATGCTGAATGTAAACATGCTGTTCTCATTTAGCAGCGGTCGCCCATATACTCCAATGGATCAATGGAATCTTTTAGGAGATAATGGCATCCTTTCACAGACCAAAGGTTATATCAACTCAGCATTTGGACCAGGTTCTTTTAGAGTTGATTTAAAACTTGAAAAGAGTTTCCAGATAGGAGACATTTTTATTTCTCCTTATGTATGGGTAGAAAATCTTTTGGATGCTGATAATATAACTTCTGTTTACAGATCAACAGGAAGCCCGAATACTACAGGATTTTTAACTACTCCAAATGGAATTGCAGCTTCTCAGTTGAATGGTGAAGGATATGTTCAGGATTATATGAGTCTGGAAAACAATCCGGCTAATTATGGTATACCAAGATTAATTAAACTTGGTTTTAAATTGAACTTTTCAAATATAAGCTTATAAATACGTAGAATTTTTTACAGTTAAGAGGACGTTAAAAATGAAAAACTATAAGAGTTTGTACCGATTTCGCTTCCTGATTCTGCTATTGATAGTGGCTCCATTATCATTAGGATTTTTGGGAGATGATAAAACAGGTACTAAACCCAAAACCGAATCTTTAAATAAAATAGTTTCGACCACCGATGAAGGTGGAAAAAAAGGTGACGCGTACAGATTAAATATTAATAATATAAACCTGCCCTTAAATAGAAAAGGAATAATTGCAGCTGTAAATATTCCGGATAAAAATCCGACTATCAGTGGTGCGGGTGGAAAATTTGGCGGTCACGTATTCCTGTTTTCCGGTGGATTTTTTCTTAGTGGATATGCCAATGGAACACTTTTCTCTAACGCAGTTGCTTCAGCCTCTCTGGTTGAAGATTACGTTCCCGGTTTGGCAGGTACTAATGGTGATTCAAGAGCACAACTTTATGTTGTTAAAGTTACAGATCCCCCTTTTGGTACTGCATGGCAGGATTGGAAAGATGCAGTTGCATTAGGTGCAGATTATTATAATGGAGATGGAATTGATGGATACGATCCTGTTGATAGAAATGGTAACGGACAGTGGGACCTTGATGAGGACAAACCGGACATCCTTGGTGATGAAACTGTATGGACAGTTTACTGGGATGGAGTAGCTGCACCAACAAGAAGATACAGTAATGTACCGCCGCTTGGTATTGAAGTAAGACAATCAGTTTTTGCTTTTGCATCCGGTGGTGCAATAGGTAATTTAATATTTGTCCGCTACAGATTTAAATATGTTGGATTGGGACAGGCTGATGAACCTGCACAATTAGACAGCGTGCTTTTTGGTGTATGGGCAGATGTTGATCTTGGAACTGCTACC
>DASVGS010000134.1:0-4886 GCA_036379435.1 Ignavibacteriaceae bacterium | reverse complement strand
AATAAACTTACTTTTTTGTTTCTCGGTTTTGGTCTTTTCATTGGTTTGATTCTTACAAAAAACAGAAGATGCCTAAAATCTAAGGAACTCTGGATAGGAGTAGTAATAGCATTGCTAATATTTCTTCCAAATATAATCTGGCAGGCTGTAAATAATTATCCCACACTGGAATTTATGCGTAATGCTGCAGCACTCAAAAACAAACCGATGGGTATTGTTGAATTTACGATCAGTTCCTTTATGGAACTTAATCCGGTTTTTACTCCGTTTATTTTAACAGCATTTTATTTTTTGTTTTTCAGCAAACCAGGAAAAACATATAGAATTATTGGTTGGATCTATATTTCTGTTTTTCTTGTTTTTGTTTTAAACAACGGGAAACCTTATTACATGGGAGTATTATTTCCTACAATATTGGCTGCCGGAGTGGTTGGTGCCGATTACCTTATAGAAAACTATTTAAAAAAATATGTTCGATTCATCATGGTCATTATAATTTTGCCATTAGTATTAATGCCATTGCCATTTTCAATTCCCATACTTGATGTTGATACCTTTATAAAATATTCTGAAACATTAGGAATTAAGCCAGAGAGCGGAGAACGATCAGAACTAGGTGTGCTGCCTGCATTTTATGCTGATAGGTTTGGTTGGGAAGAGATGGTACAAAAAACAGCATTGGCATTTAGTAAACTTACAGTCAGCGAAAAAAGTGAAGCATTAATCTTCGGACAAAATTATGGTGAAGCCGGTGCTGTTAATTTTTATAGACAAAAATACAAATTACCGCAAGCTATCTCATCACATAATAATTTTTGGATTTGGGGTTACCCGAAAAATTATAAGGGTAACTTTTTGATAGTAATTGGTTCAAGCCACAAAGAATTAACCGAATTTTTTGAAGATGTACAACAAGTTGAAAGCCATTGGAACAAGTACGGTATGCCTTATGAAAATGTAGATATTTTTATTTGTAAAAAACCAAAGATGCCTATTAGCGAAACCTGGAAGCGGATTAAGTTTTATATATGAAGACTGGTGTGAAAAGTATATTATTCATAAAAAGTTAGAAATAATTTCCTTCATCTTGATGCTTGATTTTTGAACCGGTTTTGATAAATCAATTACAATAAAAATAAAGTTATTAGTGTAACCTTATTATTAATTTATAATTGTTAAATACCAATTGTTCCTGCACTCACCGATAAAAATATACCATTCATCCACCTTTAATTGATTTGATTTTAATAATTAACTAAGTTTTGCCAAGTAATTCGAATAAATTGATGAATAATATAAGCAGTCAATTAAAATTATCAGCACTACAAAATCTATCATTACGTAAATTTTATCATTTACGTTTGATAAGTTTTGAAGGGTTCATATGGATTACCGCATTGATTTACCTTGCTGTATTTGTCAATCCTTATGAATCACACTTTACAATTTGTCCGCTTAACAACCTGGGATTTGAGCATTGCCCGGGATGTGGGTTAGGGAATTCAATTGCTTTGATTTTTAGAGGCAGCATTATTGAATCATTCAGCGCACACGTTTTTGGAATGCCCGCATTGTTAATAATCTTACACAGAATTTATTCTATTATCAGATTCAATCTTAGTAAAGAAAAAACCAACATAAAATAAAGGAGATACTATGCCTAATATTTTTCAATTATTACCAAGCCTTGAAGGCGAAGAAATGTCTTATGTTCAAAGCATAATTAATGATATGACAGATGCACAGGCACAGCAGTTTGCAATGGCTTACAGTGCACGCAGAAAAGACCCAACCACAATTTTGATTTTGGCATTAGTCGGCTTTGTTGGATTTGCAGGTTTGCATCGATTTATGTTAAATCAAATTGGTATGGGAATATTGTATTTCCTTACCGGCGGCTTATGCGTAATTGGTACAATAATAGATCTTGTAAATCACAGAAAACTTGCTTTTGAGTACAACTCAACAGTTGCCCAGCAAGTTGCATTGATGGTAAAACAAATACATTAAACCACACTTCATTTTAGATCCTGCAGATAAAAACATCTGCAGGTGATCTTATTCATATCAATTTATCAAGTCTTTAATAAATATCTGATATTTAACTGTAATTTTTATTGAAAAGCTTATTGCATTAAACTAAATTAGCACTTAAATGCAAAAGATTTTTTTTAAAAAGATGAGTGGTGCAGGAAATGATTTTATCTTTTTAGATATAAATCAAAATAAAGGGCTGCAATTATCTCCCGAAAAAATTAAAAATCTTTGTAACCGGAGAAACGGTATTGGCGCTGATGGAGTAATAACTATTGAAGATATGGTTGGTTATAACTACAAAATGGTTTATTACAATGCCGATGGTTCAACCGGAAGTTTGTGTGCTAATGGGGCACGGTGTTCAATATGGTTTGCAGAACAGACAATGCGATTAACAAGCGGTAAAGCAAAGTTCATTTCAAACGATACTGAATATTCAGGTGAAGTTCTAGAGGATGAATTAATTAAGTTTAATCTAAACCCTCCCAAAAAAATTAAGTATAATTTTAAAATAAAGGCTTTTGGACAATTAATTACATCGAACTATGCAGACACGGGTTCACCGCACGTAGTAATTAAAATATCCGAAGTACTGAAAAATATAAATGATACTTCATCTGCTTTTAAAAATATACTTGAATTTCCGGTTTACAGTATCGGCAAAGAGATAAGAAACAGCAGTGATTTTAAACCCGGCGGTACAAATGTAAATTTTGTAGATGTTATTGATGATGTTATTCACATTAGAACTTATGAACGGGGAGTTGAAGATGAAACACTTGCATGCGGTACGGGATCAGTTGCTGCGGCAGTAATTTGTTATATTACAGATAAACTTAAACCTCCTGTTAAGTTAAAAACTTATGGAGGAGATTATCTGACAGTTAATTTTGAAATTGAAGAACAAAGGGTTAAAAACCTTTCTTTAACGGGACCAGCAAAAATAATTTTTGAGGGTTCTATAGATGAGAAATTATTTATTTAATTATCGGAGTAAAAATGTCTAAAGTCCTTTTCACAATTCAGTATGAAATTGTTCCGGAAAAAAGAGATGAATACTTAAGAGTAGTAAGAGAATTAAAAAATCTTCTTAAGGCGGATGGTTTGTTATCTTATGAAGTTTATGAAGTAAAAGGTAAAACAGTAAGTTTTCAGGAACTATATACTTTTGCTAATATGGAAGCGTACGAAGCCTTTGATGATATGAACGACGAACGTATTAATATTCTTGTTGATAAAATAAACAACTTATCAGTTGAAAAATCCACAAAGTATAACACACTCATTCAGCTTTCGGATGAATAAATTTAGGGGTCTCATCAGAGACCCGAATTATTTTATTCTCACTTATCCGTTCTTTAATTTTATTATAATAAATAATTTAATTGTATGAATAAAAAATTACATCTGATTTATGTTGGAAGTTTTTTTGTTGTGGGGATTGCCGTATTAATATTATTAGGCATTAATGGCTATCGGTATTACACAACTCCAATTGAAGAAAGATTTTTTGATCCTTCTCATGCCTCGCTAAAACCCAGCGGAAACTGGGGACATGGTTTCGGCATCATTGGTACATTAATGATGATTTTTGGCGTTGCTGTTTATATGATTAGAAAACGGGCAAGGAGATTATTTAATCTAGGTTTCCTTAAACACTGGCTGGAGTTCCACATTTTTTTATGCACTGTGGGACCCATTTTAGTTTTGTATCATACAGCATTTAAATTTGGAGGAATAGTATCCGTAAGCTTTTGGAGTATGGTTCTGGTAGTACTTAGCGGAGTTGTAGGCAGATTTATTTATGTTCAGATACCAAGAACTATACAGGGTAAAGAAATTGATATAAAAGATCTTGTGTCAATGCGTGAAGAGTTAGTAAATAAAATGAAACTTGAAATGCTTTTTGATGTCAGATTAATTAAAGAACTTGATGATCTGGCATCGCCGGATAGATATAAGTCCTTAAGTTTAGTAAACACTTTACTTTTTTATTTTAAAGATTTTTTCCGGATTCGTACTTTTTTAAAAAAACTAAAAAAGAATATGGCTATTTCTGGTTTTTCAAAAATCAGAAAAAAAGAAATAACCAATAAAGCGCAGGCAGAAATTATTTTATCAAGAAGATTGGGGATGTTAAGAACAATGCAGAACTTATTTAAGTACTGGCATATTGCACATTTACCTTTTGCAATTGCCATGTTTGTAATTATGATAATTCATGTAATAGTAACTATCGCATTTGGCTACAAATGGATTTTTTAGGAGATAATAAATGAAATTCAAACCAATTTATTTATATGGTATAGTTGCTGCAGCAGTGGTGATAATACTATTGATTGTATCCCAAACTGGCACTACTGAAAAATCATCGTCAGACATAACTAACAAAGAAATGCCTAAGGATGATGTTCATAAAAATTTAATGGGTGATCCCAGCGGATCGAATGTTTCCGAAGCAATGAAAAAGAAAATTGAGGAATTAAAAAAATCAGTAGAAGCAAATCCGAAAGATACCTTAAAGATGAGGGAGTATGCAGATTTTCTTGCAGCTCATAAACCTGATGAAGCACTTCTATATTATCAAAAAATTCTGGATATAGATAAAAACAGAAAAGATATATACTTTGGAATTACATTTGTTTATTACAACCAGGGTAATCTTGCAAAAGCTGAAGAAGTTACACGTAAAATGTCTGCGATGTTTCCTGATGATCCAATGGTTAAATATAATATAGGCGCAATCGAAGCAACTAAAGGTAATAAAGATAAAGCCCGTGAAATATGGACAAAACTAATCCAGGATTATCCGAATGATAAGACCTCTGAATTAGCTAAAAATTCTTTAA
>DASVGS010000133.1:0-2999 GCA_036379435.1 Ignavibacteriaceae bacterium | reverse complement strand
GGAAAAAGCAAGGATTTATTGAAGTACTTAACTCAAGAACAAATCAGTTGATGAGGATGAATGTTAGTTTGCTCGAAGACATTGAAGCAAATAAACTTGGTTCATTAAGTATAGAGAACGCAGTTAAAAAGTTGAATAGCCCTTTGTTGATAATCCACGGTGAGCAGGATTTGACAGTTCCAATTGAAGAAGGTGAGCAGCTTTTTAATTGGAGTAATAAAATATTAACACAGTTCGAAAAAATTCCTGCAAGCGGTCATACATTTGATATTGTTCATCCTTTTGAAAGTAGTAATAAAAAGTTTGATTTGGTGATTACTAAAACTGAAGAATTTTTAGGAAAAGTATTTAAAGTTTAAGATAATTATACTTGGTTATCTCGATATTCGCACAGAGGATTAAGCTGAGAAATTTTCAAAAATTGAGTGTACAGATTTCTCACTCTGGTTAAAATGACTGTTAAATTTAGTTAATAAAAAACATACTCAAAGTTTAATAAATAGAAGTGTATGGAATTAAAGAATCTCATTTTTATCATCGTTTTTTTAGGCACATTTGGGTTTTTTGCGTATAGTGTAAATAATCTTATCAAGTATCTTAAAGTTGCTAAGAAAAAGGATGATCGATTTGATAATATCCCAGCAAGAATAAAAAATGTGTGGAATATAGCTTTTGCACAAACCAAACTTTTGCGAGATCCAGTAGCAGGTACATTACATCTATTAATTTTCTGGGGATTTGTTCTTTTTATTTTTGCAGTAATTGAAACTATTATACAAGGATTCTATTCTAATTTTTCTCTTTCATTCCTTGGTCCGGTATATTCATTAATAACTATTGTTCAGGATTTATTTGGATTACTCGTTTTACTTTCAATTATCTTTTCGCTTTACAGAAGATTTATTAAGAAAGTGCCCAGATTAGTAGTTGATAAGCATGGGATGATGGATGCCGCATTCATTCTAATGCTTATATTTTTCATTGTAATTGCGATGTATGGACAGAATGCTGCTGCATATGCAAATAATGGTTTTAGTTATCACGAATCAGAATTAAGACCTGTTTCAGCCTGGATAAGTAAGATTTTATTTACCGGACAAAGTTCATTAACGCTTTTTTTGTATGAATTTTTTTGGTGGATGCACATTTTATTGATTTTCGGTTTCTTAAATTATTTACCATATTCTAAGCATCTTCATGTTTTAAGTTCTATTCCTAATGTATTTTTTGCGAATTTAAATCCCGTAAGAAATACAATTAAAAAGCTTAATCTTGATGATGAAAATTCTGAGACATTTGGAGTTGCAGATATTGATCAGTTTAGCTGGAAACAGATTCTTGATGGATATTCCTGCACAGAATGCGGAAGATGTACATCGGTTTGTCCTGCAAATACTGTTGGAAAATCATTATCACCAAGAGAAATAATTGTTGATATAAGAAAACGAACTTTAGATAAGGCACCTCTGATAGTTGAGGGAAAAACCGAAGGTGAACTATTTGAAAAAACACTCGTTCATAATTATATAACTGATACAGCTCTCTGGCAATGTACAACTTGTATGGCTTGTGTTCAGGAATGTCCTGTAATGATTGAACATGTAGATTCTATTGTTGATATGAGAAGAAATCTCGTATTAACGGAATCAGAATTTCCATCTAATCTTAATAATGTTTTTAAAAGTTTGGAAACTAATTTTACACCCTGGGCGTTCAATCCTGCAGATAGAGCAGAATGGGCAGAAGGGATGAACATCAAATCAATGGCTGAAGATAAAGATGGAGAGATTTTATTCTGGGTCGGATGTGCAGGCTCATTTGATGATAGATATAAAAAGGTATCAAAAGCTTTTGCTAAGATTATGCAAAAAGCCGGTGTTGATTTCAGAATTCTTGGTACAGAAGAAAAATGTAACGGGGATACAGCACGCAGACTTGGTAATGAATATCTTGCTCAAATGATGATGCAGGAAAATGTTGAGACTTTAAATAATTATGGAGTAAAGAAAATTGTTACTGCTTGTCCGCATTGTTTTCACTCATTAAAAAATGAGTATCCGCAATTCGGAGGAAATTTTGAAGTAAAACATCATACACAGTTTATAGAAGAACTTTTAAATGATGGTAAAATAACTCTTAATAATAATAGTGATCAGCATAAAGTTACTTATCACGATTCCTGTTATCTTGGCAGGTACAATGAAGTTTATGATTCACCAAGAAAATCTTTAAAGCAAGTTGCCGGAATAGATTTAGTTGAAATGGAACGCAGTAAGAGTAAAGGATTTTGCTGCGGTGCCGGCGGCGGCCGAATGTTTCTTGAAGATGAAGAAGGTGGTAGAATAAATGAAGAGCGCACAAAAGAAGCGTTAGGTACAAATGCTGATACAATAGCCTCTGCCTGTCCATTTTGTATGACGATGATGACAGACGGAGTTAAACATTTTGAAAAAACAGAAAACGTTGCAGTTAAAGATATTGCAGAAATAATACTGGAAAACATTAATTAATTCATTCACAAACACTTAGGAGGTTCTCATGGAAAAATTCAATCAGCTCGTACAATTTGTTCAAAGTTTGGAAGGTGATTTCCAAAAATTTTATGTGAAAGAACAAGCTGCTGCAGGTACACGTGTACGCAAAGGCTTAAGCGATCTCAGAAAATTATGTCAGGAAATCAGAAATGACGTTCAAGACGTTAAAGCTGCAAGAAAAGCTCCAAAAATGTAAGAGCATTTTTTAGCACAAAATTATAAAAGGCTGGGTTAGAAATAGCTCAGCCTTATTTTGTTAAATGAAAATAGTATTAGTTACAATATCGTTTTTAATATGCTTTGCTCTTAACCAGCCGGCAAATTTAATAATTGTTAATGGAGAAGGTTCATTTCATAATGATAGTTCTGCCAAAATTACTATTTCTGTTGTTGGTGATTTAATGTGTCACTCACCTCAGTTTGAATATGCAAAAGTTGGTGCTGATAGTTTTGATTTTGATCCCG
>DASVGS010000132.1:0-3090 GCA_036379435.1 Ignavibacteriaceae bacterium | reverse complement strand
TAATCGTAATTTCATTCGCTTTCATTCCCACCAAACCTGATGAGGGGATGTTTCCATTAAGTGATATAAAAAGTATCAATCTTAATGAAAAGGGATTAAAGATCAGTGTTGATGAAGTTTATAATCCAGATGGTGTAAGCCTTGTTGATGCACTTGTAAAAATTGGCGGGTGTACAGGTTCATTTGTTTCTAATGAAGGATTGATAATAACAAACCATCATTGTGTGTTTGGTATCGTTTCCAATGCAAGCACAGTTGAAAATAACTATCTTGAAAACGGATTTTTAGCTGAAAGTCGTGAAAAGGAATTACCCGCTAAAGGATTGACCTGCCGCATAACAGATTCTTACGAAGATGTTAGTGCGGAAGTATTAGAAGCTGCAAACACTGCAGAAGATATCTCACAAAGAACAACTGCTATATCAAAGAAGATAAAAGAAATTGTTGAACGTGAAGAAAAGTTAGACAGCACAATAAAAGCAGAAGTTTCAGAAATGTTTGTTGGCGAGCAGTATATTCTTTTTAGATACAAAACTATAAATGATGTAAGATTGGTTTACGTTCCGCCAAGAACAATTGGAGAGTTTGGCGGAGAATCTGATAACTGGATTTGGCCAAGGCATAACGGAGATTTTTCTTTTGTACGTGCTTATGTTGCTCCAAATGGTTCATCAGCAAAATACTCTGAGGGGAATGTGCCTTATCACCCAAAAAAGTTTTTACAGGTAAATCCTAACGGAGTAAATGAGGAAGATTTTGTTTTTATTCTTGGTTATCCCGGCAGAACGTTCAAGCATCAACCATCACAATTTTTAATGATGCAGCAAAAATATCAACTGCCATATATACAGGAATTATATTCATGGTTGATAAATCTTTATGAAAAGCGTGGAGAAAATGATCCTGAGTTTGAACTAGAAAAAGTTGGTGAAATTCAGGCATTAGCAAATACTGAAAAAAATTATCGCGGTAAAATGCAGGGGCTGGAAAGATTAAAACTTATAGAGAAAAAACAGGAAGAAGAAAAGCAACTACAGGCTTTTATAAATTCTGATCCGCAGTTAAAAGAAAAATATGGAAATGTACTTAATGAAATTGATGATGTATATAAAAATGTTTTTGAAAGCGGCAGAAGAAGTCTTGTTTTAAGTATGTTAAGCCGTAATGTGGATTACTATCGTTTAGCAGAGATTTTTATTGATTATAAAAAAGAAATGCAGAAACCTGAAGGTGAAAGAAAATCTTTATACAAAGAAGACAGAAAAAATGATTTTTATAACACAATAACAGAACTGTATAATGATTATAAACCTGATCTTGAACAAAAAATTCTTTATAAGATTTTAAATGACGCAAGTTTGTTTGATGAAGTAAAGGGAATTGAACCATTCAAATCTTTTGCAAAAGTAAAAGATAAAGAGGAGTTTGTCAGCGATCTGTATGAAGATACATTTATTAAGGACATCAAAGATTATTTTGACCTTTTAGAAGATGAGGATGAAACACTTGAAGATATTAATGATCCATATTTAAAAATGGTAAAATCAGCAATAGAGTTAGGTGATGCTGAAAGGAAGAATGCACAGATACGAGATGGAAAATTAAATATACTTATCGCAAAGTTGAATGATGCAAAAAGACAATGGATGCAAAGATCATTTGTTCCTGATGCAAACAGTACGTTACGATTAACTTATGGATATGTACGAGGTTATTCCCCCAAAGATGCAACATATTATTATCCTAACACAACATTAACAGGATTGATTGAAAAGGGAAAAGACTCCGGCGATTACAAGTTGAATCAAAAAGTAAAAGAACTTTATGATAAAAAAGATTTCGGAAATTTTATTCATCCAAAACTAAACGATGTTCCTGTTAACTTTATTTATAATATGGATACAAGCGGAGGTAATTCCGGCAGTCCGATAATGGATGCATATGGTAGATTAGTCGGAGTAAATTTTGATCGATCATTTGAGGCAACTGTGAATGATTATACCTGGAGTGAAAAATACAGTCGATCAATTGGTGTAGATATCCGATATGTTTTATGGGTTGCTCAAAAAGTTGGCGGGGCTGATTTTCTGTTGAAAGAGATGGGAATTAACCTCTAATTTTACAGATTTCAAGGCTTGACAAAAATAGGGGTCAATGTTATCTTTGGCTTCGTTTTTACAAAATATTTATTCTTTTATGGCTCTCCCGATAAATTGGGACGGCTGTTAAAAAACGGGTGTTCTCAAAATAAAAATTATATTCCGCGATAGCTCAATGGTGGAGCATTCGGCTGTTAACCGAAGGGTTGCAAGTTCGAGTCTTGCTCGCGGAGCCAATCGAGATAGTAGCTCGAAACTATCTTATCTGGGTTAACAATTCTGTTAACCCATTCTTTTTTTATATGACCATCTCCTCTAAAATGTATATCAATTTCTCCTTTTTCTTCCTTTTTCTTCAATTTAATAGTTATCTCTCTTATGATGGTCTTGATCATATATTTTCGTTCTTCTTTTGAAGCAGCATCGTAATACTTTGACAGGTCTTTGAATATTTGCTTCAAATCAGATTTATCAACCACAGTATTTTTTATTAAAGAAATTTCTTGCTCAACTTTTCTTCTTTCCTCTTTAATCATTTCTTTCTGATTTTCTAAATCTTCTAGCTTTAATGTTACCGACTTAAAATCACTGGCTGAGCCCTTAGCAATAAAACTCGTTAAATTATTTATCTCTTTATTGATATTAGTTAGATTAGCGATTAAGGAATTTTTCTGAGTTTCATATGTCTTAAGATCTTTAGATTCATTATGGCCTAATTGCGAAAAAACAGAATTAAATAATTGTTCTGAGGACGCAATCTTTTTTATGAGCTTTTCAATAAATGCTTCAATTTCACTTGCGTGAATATCTCTACTTTCACATTTAGAACTTTCGTACTTAAACTTAGTTGTGCATTTATAGTAGAAATCTTTAGTGCCGTCTTTTTTCCCAACGAATGATGTTGTCAAATTACCACCGCAGAATCCGCATTTTAACCTACCTAATAATAAAAGTTCAGAATCTACTTGGGAAGTAAAACGATCATTTTTAG
>DASVGS010000131.1:0-4123 GCA_036379435.1 Ignavibacteriaceae bacterium | reverse complement strand
ATATCAATAAGTTATTCAATTTAATTTTTTGGAATGTCTATGATTAACAGAATTTTTTCCATACTAATTCTCCTTGTTTTCAATTCAAATATAATTTTCACTCAGACGCAGGATTCCACAAAAAGCGATTTGTACATTTGGCTCAAGTCTCTGCCGGATGTTGAGGTTCATTCAATTCAAGCGGATAAAATTTATACTGAAGCGTATGAGATATTTGTAACTCAACCTATTGACCATAATAACCCTGAAGGACCAAAGTTTAAACAGCAGATATTTTTATCAAACGTAGATAAAACAAAACCTGTAGTTATAGAACTTGATGGTTATGCAGTAAATAATCATACAACAGAATTATCAAAACTGTTAAATTGTAATCAGATTGTTGTTGAGCATCGATATTTTGGAGAGTCAGTGCCTGCTCCTTTCGACTGGAAGTATCTTACAATCAAGCAGGCTGCTGATGATCATCATCGTATAATTGAATTATTTAAAAAATATTATACCGGTAAATGGATTACTACAGGAATCAGTAAAGGTGGTTCCTGTGTAATTTTTCATGGATATTTTTATCCTGATGATGCAGACGCTGCCGTTGCTTACGAAGGACCTTTGAACTTATCAACAGAAGATCAGCGGGTGTATGAGTGGATAAAAACAGTTTCAACTCCTGAGTGCAGATCAAAAGTTTATAATTTTCAAAAACTCTGTTTTGAAAAACGTGATCAGCTTTTTCCAATATTCGTTAGAAATGCCGAACAGAAAAATTTGCAATATAATATAGTTGGAATTGAAAAGGCTTTTGAATATGCAGTGCTTGAATATTCTTTTGCTTACTGGCAATGGGGTGATGGTAATTGTAATGAAATTCCGGATGAGAACTCTTCAATCAATGAAATTTGGGAACACTTATTAAAAAATGGAGGTGTGTCTTATTTTAGCGATGCGGAGATCAAAGAAGGTTATCCATTCTACTATCAATGTTATACTGAGTTTGGTTATTATGCTTATGAAACAAAGTATTTTAAAGAATATCTTAAATACGTTGATGGACAGACAGAATTTTTTATTCCTCCAAATTCCAATCCAACCTATGATCCCCGGCTTTTAAAGAAGATAAATGATTGGGCATCAAATGAAGCATCAGATTTTATATTTATTTATGGTGGTAATGACCCATGGTCTTCTACCGGTGTTTGTTTAACAGGAAAAACCAATTCGGTTAAAATGGTACTGCCAAATGGTTCTCACAGTTCCAGGATTAGGGGATTTTCTAAAAAGGATAAAGAAATTATTTATTCTCGGCTGGAAAACTGGTTGGGTGTTCAAATAGAAAGATAAATTCTTCAAAATAATTTTATTAGAAAAAGAGAATTATTTGATTCTCTTTTTTTATATCTTGCTTTACATTTATTTGTGCCACTTATTCCTGAACTTTTGCGCTCCTTTTTCTGTTTTAATATTTTTACACATTCAATAACTAAACTATTTCAATGGAAACAAAAAACGCTGACTTATCTTCATTAAGAATTGATAGATCGAATAAAGAAGATATCAATTCAAGTAAAAAAAATATATTTATCATTCTTGGTCTAATTATTCTATTAATAATTGGATATTTTTTAATTACCTCATTTTTGGAGAGCACAGTTGAAGTAAAGCTTACAACAGTTGTACTTCAAAAACCTGGACAAACAACTGCCTCACTAACTGCAAGCGGTTATGTTGTTGCACAACGTAAAGCTGCAATTGCATCCAAAGGAACCGGACGATTAATTTATCTTGGGGTTGTTGAAGGTGATAAAGTAAAGAAAGATCAAATAATTGCACGGTTAGAAAATACTGATATAGTTGCACAGTTAGACGAAGCAAAGGCAAATCTAACTTTAATCCAGGCTGATTTAAGAAACTCCGAGAACACTTTTAATCGTGAAAGTGAATTGCTAAATAAAGGTTTAAGTTCTCAACAAGTTTTTGATCAGGCTGAATCAAATTATAAAAGATTGCTCGCATCGATAGAAGTTGCAAAAGCAAGAATTAAACAATATGAAGTTGCTTTGGAGAACACTCTAATCCGTGCACCTTTTGATGGAACCGTTTTAACCAAGAATGCAGAAGTTGGTGAAATCGTCGCTCCATTCGGTGGGAGTACCACATCGAAGACTGCTGTAGTAACGATTGCAGATATGAATTCATTACTGGTAGAAGCAGATGTTTCTGAATCAAACATAGAAAGAATTCTTTTAAATCAGGACTGTGAAATTACACTTGATGCTTATCCTGAAAAAAGTTATGCAGCATATGTATTTAAAGTAGTTCCAACTGCAGATAGATCAAAAGCAACAGTTCTTGTTAAAGTTGGATTTAAAAATTATGATGCAAGGGTTTTACCGGAAATGAGCGCTAAAGTATCTTTCTTTACAGAACCACTTGATACTTCAGTCGTAAATCAAAAACCAATTCTGGTTATTCCTGGTTCATCAGTTAGATATGAAAATGGAAAAAATTATGTTTTTAAAATTTCCAATGATAAAGCTGTTATGACTGAAATTGTCATTGGCCAAAAATTAGGATCTTATGTAGAAGTGTTATCGGGATTGCAATCAGGTCAAAAAGTGATCTCAACACTTGATGAAAAAATAAAAGATGGTGTTGATGTAAAATTAGCTGAGCAGTAAAAGTTTAACGAAATAGTTGGAGTTTAAATGTCATCATTAATAACGGTTCAAAATGTTTCCAAATCTTATTGGCGGGATAAAATCGAAATACCAGTTCTCAACAACATATCCATAAATGTTGAGCAGGGAGAATTTTTAGCTTTGATGGGGCCATCAGGATCCGGAAAAACAACCTTGCTAAATCTTATTGCCGGAATTGATAAGCCGAGTAATGGAAATATTGTTGTCAATGGAACAGAAATTTCTTCACTTGGTGAATCTTCATTGGCAAAATGGCGGGCAAACAATGTCGGATTTATTTTTCAGTTTTATAATTTGATCCCTGTACTATCAGCATTTGAAAATGTTGAATTGCCGCTACTGCTTACAAAACTTTCCAAAGCTCAAAGAAAAAAGCAGGTTGAAACTGCTTTAAACCTTGTAGGGCTTGGTGATAGAATGCATCATTCACCTAAACAGCTTTCTGGTGGACAGGAACAGAGAGTAGCAATTGCAAGAGCGATTGTTACAGATCCGGTTTTACTGGTTGCTGATGAACCAACCGGAGATCTTGATAGACATTCAGCAGAAGAAATTCTTACACTCATGGAAAGGTTGAACAAGGAGTTCGAGAAAACAATCATCATGGTAACTCACGATCCTCACGCTGCAGAAAGAGCAAAACAAGTTAAGCATCTTGAAAAAGGTGATTTGGTAGGAGCGTAATATGAAAATCCTAAAATTAATATTTGCTAATGCACTGAGACACAAGCTTAGGACGTTTCTTACTGTACTTGGAATCGCAATTGCAGTTATTGCTTTTGGTGTTCTTAGAACAGTTGTTACAGTGTGGGATTCAAGTGTGGACGCAGCCGCAGCTAATCGTTTGATTACAAGACAAGCAGTTTCATTTATTTTCCCTTTGCCTTACGCCTATAAAGACAAAATTTTAAATGTTGATGGCGTAAAGAATGTTAGTTTTGCAAATTGGTTTGGTGGTGTTTATAAAGATAAAAGTAATTTTTTTGCAAGATTATGTGTTGATGCCGAAACCATCTTTGACGTAATGCCGGAATTTTTAATTACTCCTGAAGAACTTGCAGATTTTAAAAAAGAAAGAAATGCTTGCGTAATCGGTCAGGATATTGCTAAGCAGTATAATATCAAAGTTGGTGATCAAATGGTTTTGGAAGGAGATATTTTTCCCGGAAGGTGGGAATTTGTTGTCCGCGGAATTTATAAACCAAAGAATAAAAATACCGATGACACGCAAATGTTATTTCACTGGACTTATGTAGATGAGCGAATGAGAGTTGAATCTCCAACCCGGGTAGGAAATGTTGGATGGTACATCGTTCAAATCGAAAATCCAAACAATGCAGCTGAAGTCTCTGAAAATATAGACGCATTATTTAAAAATTCTTCTGCCGAGACTAAGACAGAAACCGAGAAAGCTTTTACTCAAGGAT
>DASVGS010000130.1:0-10678 GCA_036379435.1 Ignavibacteriaceae bacterium | reverse complement strand
TTAAGCTTTCGGTTCCATGTCCGGGATAAATTTTTGTATCATCAGGAAGTGTCATCAATTTTTCGTTGATACTTTTTATTAAAAGATCATAATCCCCTCCCCAAAGATCTGTTCGCCCAATACTATCATAAAAAAGTACATCACCTGTTATGCAGGATTTTATTTCCGGAATGTAGATACAAAATTCACCCGGTGTATGACCGGGAGTAAAAAGAAATTTTAATAAGAACTTTCCGATATTAAGTTCTAAATTTTCATTTAAATATTTATCAGGTAATATTGATGTTGAAAAATTTATTCCTACCATTTCTGCTTGCTGCCCTGCATTTTTTATAAGTGGGATGTCTAATTCCGGCGCAAAGTAAATAGGTTTATATTTTTTCTTAACAAATTCACAACCCAGTATATGATCGATATGACAATGAGTATTAATAAGATATTTTACTACTAAATCATTTTGTACAATGAAGTCATCAAGTTCCATTTCTTCAATATGTTCACTGCAGCCCGGATCAACAACCGCACATTCTTTTGATTCATCGTCCCAAAGAACAAACGTGTTTTCAGAAAATAAATTGAAAGTAAATTTCTGTATTCTAATCAAGCTTAACTCTTAAAATTGTTTTTTACTCTGCTAAATAATTTTTTATTGTATGATCTATAATTATCAATTAATTCTTCCATCGAATCACCACCA
Source organism: Ignavibacteriaceae bacterium (assembly GCA_036379435.1). Lineage (GTDB taxonomy): Bacteria > Bacteroidota > Ignavibacteria > Ignavibacteriales > Ignavibacteriaceae > IGN3. The sequence continues at coordinate 9,981 of DASVGS010000130.1, read as the reverse complement.
AACTTTTGTAAGAAGAATTTTGCTATCGACAAAGCTAACATTGATTCAGCAATTACTGCGCATGCAGGCACAGCAACAAAGTCGCTTCGCTCTCTGCGTGCATCAACTTTTTTCATTGTAGAAAGATCAACGCTTTCAATTGGTGACATTAAAGTAGCGATTGGTTTCATTGCAGCTCGAACAATTATTGGCAGTCCTGTTGATACTCCCCCTTCTATTCCACCCGCTCGATTTGTCTTTCTTCCAAAAGAATCATTTTTCAAAATTATTTCGTCGTGAGATTTTGAGCCAGGTTTTTCGGCAAGCAAGAATCCTTCACCAATCTCTACCGCTTTTACTGCATTAATAGACATAAAAGATTGAGCAATTTCCGCATCAAGTTTTGTGTCGTAATTCATAAAACTTCCCAATCCCACCGAAACTCCCGTAGCAAGAGTAATAAATGTACCTCCAAGAGTATCACCATTTTTTTTTGCTGATTTTATTTTACGAATTATTTTATTCTCTTGTTCTGATTCCAGGACCCTAACTAAACTTTTATCGGACCTATCAGAAAGGGATTGAGCAGAAAAATTTATGGGTAATTTATTGTTAAAAAGTTTTTCTGTATAATTATTTTCAGGATAAATTCCTCCAATGCTTTCAACAAAACTTCCAACTGTAATTCCAAATTCTTCAAGCAGTTTTCTTGCAATTGTTCCCGCAGCAACTCTTGCTGCTGTTTCTCTTGCCGATGATCGCTCAATAGAATTTCTGATATCATCAAAATTATATTTTGTAACACCAACCAGATCAGCATGACCGGGGCGTGGAATTGATATTTTATCCATCATTTTATTTACAGGATTAATGGACATTATTTCCTGCCAGTTATTCCAATCTCTATTTTCTATTAACATCGATACCGGTGACCCGAGTGTTTTACCAAATCTAACACCTGATAAAATTTTTACCGTATCAGATTCAATCCGCATTCTGGTACCACGCCCATAACCAAATTGCCGGCGTTTTAACTGTTTATTAATATAATCTTCAGAAATTTTTAGATTAGAGGGTAAACCATCCACGATAACATTTAAAGCTTTACCATGAGATTCACCTGCAGTAAGAAATCTTAACATTAACTCTCCGATGCTTTTAGCAAATATAAAAAAAAACGCCCCGATATAATCGGGACGTTTAAATAAAATATTAGCTTTTTGTTATTCTGGAATCTCTAATCCAACATATCTTGAGTTGCCATCTTTATCCTGAACTTTTAGCAATACAGCTTTACCTTTGTTATTGTCTATTATTTTTTCAAAAGAATTAACATCATTAACTTTTTTCTTTTCAGCTTCAACAATAACTAATCCACTAAATAATCTCTGATCTTCTGCTTTACTAAAACTTTCTACGTTAGTAATTAACACACCGTTATCAACTTTTAAATTCTCTTTATCTTTAGCGCTTAAGTTTTTTACAGTCAACCCTAAACTTTCAAAATTTACTGTATTGGATTTGGATTCACTTTTTGAACTTTCATCCTCCGTTTTGGAAACAGGTTTAGTGGTTGCATCATTATCACGCGCTTTTAGAGTTACCTTTCTATCTATTTCTTTTCCGTCTCTATAAATCTTTAAAGAAATAGTTGTACCAGCTGATTTAGATGCTACATAACTCTGTAACTGGTTCGGCTGATTTACTTCTTTACCATCAATTGAAAGTATAATATCGCCGGCTTTAAGATCGGTTTCGGAAGCTGCACTTCCATCAAGAATACTTTGAATTATTATGCCGCGAGGTTTATCCAATCCGACTGATTTAGCAAGTGCATCGTTTACTTCACCAATATTTACACCTATGTATCCACGATTAACTTTTCCGTAAGCAATTATTTCTTTAGCTACACTCTTCGCTAAATTAATTGGAATTGCAAATCCATAACCTATGTAGGTTCCGGTTCCCTGTGTAGCAATTGCAGAATTTATTCCAACTACTGCTCCTGATAAATCAACCATTGCACCACCGCTATTACCAGGATTAATAACTGCATCAGTCTGAATAAAATTTTCAACTCCGTAACTATCCCGGATTAATCCTAATGAACCTCTACCGATAGCACTTACAATTCCCGCAGTAACTGTTGAAGAAAGCGAAAGTGGATTACCAATTGCCATTACCCATTGCCCTACTTTTAGATTATCTGAATCTCCAAGATAAGCAGTGGTCAAATTTTCAGCATCAATTTTTATTACTGCAAGATCAGTTAACGGATCGGTGCCAACTACTTTTGCAGAAAATGTTCTTTTGTCAGATAATCCAACCGTTACCTTTGTGGCTTTTTCAACTACGTGATTATTAGTAAGAATATAACCATCATCAGAAATTATGATACCGCTGCCTGAACCCTGCTGCTCTTTTGGCAGTTTATCATCAAACGGGAAAAAGAAAAAATCCTGATGCGGATTTTCTCTTTCAGCTACAACATTAATTTGAACAATTGCCGGAGTCACCTTATCGGCTACTTCAATAAATGCTTTTGAAAATGAAGTAGCATCTGCATCAAGATTTACCGGAGGATGATTTGCTCCAAGATTTATATCTGCCCATCCCGGTCGTACCAACCCAAAACCGGAAACCAGTAAAGCTCCAAATAGAACACCAACAGCAACAAGTGAAACTGCTGCTACGATTCCTTTAATTTTCATTTTTACTCTCCAATATATTTTTGTTAATAATAAGATTCACTTTTTGATCATTGGTATCGCTGGTTTCTATAAATCCTCTACTTATAAATTTGTAATGATTGAATTCCTTTAAAATCACTTACATGAAATTTAAGGTAACTCTCCAATAATAAATTAAACTTGTCCATTAAGTCAACATCAAACTTTTTTGTACTTTTATTGAATTTTAGACAATAAATTAGTTCAAAAAGTTCCGCCGTAATACTCTCTAATCCGGTATGTGATATAAAACAATCGGCACATATAAAGCCCGACTGAAAATCAAATCCTAAAGTTTTATCGGGACTGACACTTTTTCCGCATATAACACATTTGTCTATTGAAATTTCATATCCCAGCTCCGATAAAAAGAAAAGTAAAAATCTTCCAAACAAAAATGCAGGAGCTTCTTTCTTTTCATCAATCATACTAAATATTTTCAATAAACCTTTAAAGAGTTTAACATTAGATTCATTTTCAGGTAAAAGGTTTTTGATAAGTTCAATAATTGCAAATGAATATTTTGTTGAGTTGAGGTCTTCTTTGATATTAGTAAAGTGTGAGATTAAATTAGCATCGGAAAGTATCTGTATCTCACGGGATGTTTTTTTATAAATTATTAACTGAAGATAATTAAGCGGATCAATTATTTTTCCGATTTTTGATTTAGGACTTCTACCGCCTTTTACTATTGCGGATAATTTTCCGTCTGATTCAGTATAAAGACTAACTATACTGCTCGTATCTCCATAATTAATTTTGGAAAGTACAACAGCTTCAGTTTTTACAATCTCGCTCATCTTAAAAAATTATATGGAAAGAAATACAGATCTTCTTCAGTTATTATGCCTTTTATTAAATGAGATGGGGTCACATCAAAAGCAGGTGAAAAAGCATTGATATTTGGATCAGCAATTTGATTACCATTAATTGTCAAAATTTCGGATGCACTGCGGTACTCAATTTTTATCTCAGCACCGGTTGCAATTTTTCTATCTATTGTTGTTGATGGTGCCGCAATGTAAAATGGAATGTTATGATAATTACATAGCACAGCAAGATTATATGTTCCTACCTTATTTGCACAGTCTCCATTTAATGCAATCCTATCGGCACCGGTAATCACAAGATCAACTTTTCCCTGCTGCATTAATACAGCAGCCATTGAATCAGTTTGCACAGTAAATGGAATTCCATTTTTTTCTAGTTCATAAGTTGTTAATCGTAACCCTTGCAGCAAAGGTCGTGTTTCATCAGCATAAACATGATTTACATAACCTTCATCAAATGCCTTTTTGATTACTGCGAATGCCGTTCCAAATCCTGCTGTTGCAAGTGCACCAGTATTGCAATGTGTTAATACATTAGATTTTTTTGTAAAGATGTTTGCACCAATCTCTGCCATTCTGTTTGAACAGTGTACTTCGAAATCATAAATAGCTTTGGCTTCATCAAGAAGTATTTGATAAGTATTTGAGAAATCCGAAATATTATCAAAAACTTTTTTCATTCTATCAAGTGCATAAAAAAGGTTTACTGCTGTCGGACGGGTTTTTGCCAATCTATCATAAACCATTTCAAAATGTTCTGATTGATTTGATTTGATATTTTTGAATGAAAGTGCAATTGCAAACGCAGCAGATATTCCAATTAAAGGAGCACCGCGTAATTCCAGTCTTTCAATCGCAGTGGCAATTCGTTCGTAGTCATCTGTTTCAATATAAACTTCCTTAAGCGGCAGTTTTGTTTGATCTAAAAATGATAAACGATCTTCAATTAATTTTATGGAGTAATAATTATGCATAGTCGTTTTTCGGTATGATGTCATTCCCGTGAAAACGGGAATCTATTTATCATTAGATTAATACAAGATTCCTTTTCCCGCCTCTCACAGCCAGGTTAGCAGGATCACAATGATTAAAGTTGAATAATCTTATTCCTGTTCATCAAACCTGGATAACATCATAAATTCTCTGTAACGATCCTGTATCTGCAAGTAGGATAAATTTTCTAATCCTTTGGTGCTAAATTTTTCAACACAAAAAGAAGCCATAGTACTTCCATAAATTACAGCACGTTTTAAACTTTCTGGAGAAAGATCCCTTGTCTTGTATAAATAACCGGTAAAACCTCCGGCAAAAGAATCTCCTGCACCTGTTGGATCGTAAATTGTTTCCATTGGATAAGCCGGAGCCGAAAAAATAATATCTTCAACAAAAAGCAATGCTCCATGCTCTCCTTTTTTAATGATAAGAATTTTTGGACCAAGCTCCCGGATTTTTCGTGCTGCACGAATTAGATTTGGTTCGTGTGCAAGTAATCTTGCCTCGCTGTCATTAATAATCAGTACATCAACTCTTGGGAGTAATTGTAACAGCTCATCCTTTTTACCTTCAATCCAAAAGTTCATAGTATCGCAAACAATAAATTGCGGATCATCCATCTGATCGAGTACTTTTGCCTGAAGAACAGGATCGATATTTCCAAGACAAATGTACTTTGATTTTTTAAAATTATCAGGAATAACGGGATTAAAATTCTGGAAAACATTTAACTCAGTAAGTAAAGTATCGCGAACATTCAGATCATAATGATACTTGCCGGACCACTTAAAAGTTTTTCCGCCTTCAATAATCTGTAAACCTTCAAGATCAACATCATGATCGTGCATAATTTTTATATACTCGTTGGGAAAATCACTTCCTACAACACCAACCAATTCCACTGGTCCGCCAAAATAACTTGCAGCAAGTGAAATGTAAGTTGCTGATCCGCCTAAAGCATCTTCAACTTTATCAAACGGTGTTGCAACAGTATCCAAACCAAGTGAACCTACAACTAGTAAACCCAAATCTTACTCCTGAATAAATTGTTATTAAATGACGCCGGAAAAATAGAAAAATACACGCAGAATGCACAATCTTTTGTAATGGAAATCTCAATAAAACGCTTTCTGATCAAAGTATCTTAAATTAACATTATAAGAGTTATAAAATTGATAATTATATATTATTGTTATAATAATTATTCAAAAAAAATTGGTTAGCAGTTACGCAGATTTACTTATTAAAATCGCTTTTAAAATCTAGTTTAATTTGGCTTTATTGTTGCATACATAGCTGTTGATGAAAGGATTTAAAATGAAAAAAATACTTGCAATATTATTATATATGTCACAATCATTTTTCGCCCAGGTTCCAATCCCAGAAACCGGTTGCTATCACGCAGCATTTACAGGAAATGATTCTCAAGCAAGTTTTGAATCGTTAGCAGGAAAAAATATAGCAATAGAAATGTTCTTTACCGGATGGCCGAGCAATACTGTTCCGGATTTTCCTGCAGCAAAGTGTACACAGATAGATAATAATGGTGCAGTACCACACATCACATGGATGCCCCAGGTGCCCGGATCACCTTATCCATTAAATTCAATCATCAATGGCTCTTATGATAGTTACATTATTGGATACGCCGGGCAAGTAAAAAATTGGGGCAAACCTCTTTTTATAAGATTAGGCCACGAGTTTAATGGAGATTGGTACACCTACGGCGGTGCAAATAACGGTGGTGGTAATTTAACAGGATTTGGTGATCCAACAAAAGCCGATGGACCTGAAAGATTTATTGCTGCTTATCAGAGAGTACACGATTTATTTGAAGCACAAAATGTTGATAATGTGGTTTGGGTCTGGTGTCCAAATAATGGGAGCTCACCAAACGAAGCATGGAATATCCCTGAAGGGTACTATCCGGGAGATGATTATGTAGACTGGATTGGATTTGATGGATACAATTTTGGGAATACTCAAACGTGGTCAAGCTGGATAACTTTTTTTAATGCTTTCAACACACTCTATCAAAAGTTTAAAGATTATGGCAAACCAATAATGCTTGGTGAGTTTGCCTCAGTTGAACAAGGCGGCACTAAAAGTCAATGGATTACAGATGCATATCTTACCTGGATTAAATTCGGTTATCCAAAAATTAAAGCGGCAACCTGGTTTCACGTAGCAAAAACAGAAGGAACAGTTTATACTGATTGGAGAATTAATTCATCGCCGGCATCTTTAGCTGCATATCAAAATGCAATTGCAGATCCATATTTTATTGCTTCAGTACCGGCAACAGATGTAGAAAATGAAAAAGTAATTCCAGAATATTTTTCTCTTGAACAAAATTATCCAAATCCATTTAATCCATCTACTAAAATAAGTTGGCAGTCCCCTGTAGATAGCTGGCAAACTTTAAAAGTTTATGATGTTTTAGGAAATGAAGTTGCAACTCTTGTCAACGAATTTAGACCTAAAGGAGTGTATGAGATACAATTTAATCTTGGAGCCGGTAACTTTCAACAGGCATCGGGTGTTTACTTTTATAGATTGCAAGCAGGCAATTTTGCTGAGACAAAAAAGATGATTTTACAAAAATAGTTTTCGATGATATTTAAATTGGATATAAATTACCGATACCTTCAGACAAAATATTTTAATCTTTTATTTCAATAAAATTCAAAAAAGAGTTTTTGTTTAAAATGTAATCAACAATAACATCAACAGATTTTCGCTGTCCATCCCACGCTAACAATTTCTTTGCTTCTTCAGGACTTATCCATCTGAATTCCGAATGCTCATCGCTTATTTTTACATCACAACTAAAATTAACTTTTGCTGCAAAAACCGGTAGTAAACAAATGTAATCTCCCTGTGGAGAATAAAAAGAGTTTACCGTTGGTGCAACCCAAAATTTTTCCGGAATCAATCCTGTCTCTTCTTTTATTTCGCGCAGTGCGGTGTTGTATGCAGTTTCAGAATCTTTAATTTTCCCGGAAACCATTTGCCATAAATTAGGATAATTTTGATAGTGAGCTCTTTTAAGAAGTAAAAATTCTAATTGTCCATTATGCTCACGGAAAATATGTGCTTCAATTAAATTTGATATAATATTCATTTTAGATTTTTATATGTATTACACTTTAACTTTGAAACTGTGATAATACATTTAATTATTAATTTAAAAATATGCTCTTGCTTCTGCACGCGCCGTATGAATTACTTTATTTGCACCCTGAACTCTTCCATCATAGCTAAGTGTTGTCTGCAGAAATGATGAAAGTTTATAATCAAAATTTAATCTCCAAAAATAGTTTTTCCCAATTTGGTTACCATTAGTTAATTCATAAGGGATAAAATTTTCAGTTGTGTTTGCGTTTAATTCATTACGTTCTATTTCCACTCTTAATCGGCCGGTGCCAAGAAATGATAAGTTAAATCTTATTAACTGAGAATTTAAATCTATAATTGTTGGGACTGCAGGATGTGTATCTTCACTTCTACCGGCTTTAATTCGAAACCCGACTTCAATATTTCTATCCGGTCTGTATGAAAATTCAGAAATAATATTGTTTGTATTTATCTGTCGTATTCTTGATGAACTTACGGGTGCACTCACATTGTCAATCTGGTTTACAAGATCCGTTTGGTTTGATATTTCTTTTACCATTTTAAATTTTATTCTCAAACTTCTTTCACGGTTATAATATCTTTCAAAACCGCTGTTAAATTCATTAAGTGCTGTACGCTGAGTAAATCGAAATCGAAAAGAAAGTTCCTGATCAGTTTCAAATAGAAATAAATCCTGCTGAATATAATTTGAACCTCTAATTGTTGTACTTTCATTTTGAAAAGTTGAAAGTTTTAACAAATAGATATTTCCGTAAGCTGTTTCCCTGCTGTTTTCTTCTATCCGCCAAAATGATTCTGATGAAATAGGAGATACTATTTTACCTATAAAAGATTTTGCATCTACCAATTCTGAAAAATTTATTTTCCATCTTGTGCTTGTCTTTAAATCTATAACGGGAAATAATTCATCCGTAGGCAATGTAACCTGAATGTAGTCGCCATCAAACAAAGTTGGTTCAAATTCATTTTCATCGGCAATTCCATTGTTGTTTAAATCTCCGAGGTAAGTATAATTACCAGTTCCCTGCTGAACCCGCACAAAAACTTTTTGCAGCCTTGCAGATTTTTGAGTCGATACTTCATAATAAAGATCACCGTTTAGTAATCTTTCCCAAAAAGTAAATTTAGTTCTTGAACGAATTAGGATTGTTTCATTATCCAGCAAACCTTTGGACTTTAATGACTCCTCATAATTTTTACTTCTAAATGTAAATACAAGATTTGTATTTACTTCACGTATCCCTTTATAATTAAGTTCAATTGAGTATGTTTTTGAATTAGCTTCTTTTACCATTACTCCGTTAAGAGGCACATAATCATTACGCAATGAAAACTTTGTCAGCATTCTAAATCCGGATATTTCCATTAGTTCAAGATATGGCGAGTACTCTAAATATTTTAAACTTCCGGATAGAAGTGAATCATTATGTGATCGAGTATCTTCTTTATTTTCTGCAAGAAATTCCAATCCGGGTTTCAATTGCCAGAAAGTATAAAATGCATTTCCCTTTTGTCTTAACCAGTTACTTTTTAATGTGATATTTGTTGATTTAACATAATCAAGGTTATATTCAATATTAAAATTCTGCGAGTCAGAGAATCTTAGAGTATTGTTATACCGGTCTGAAGAAAAATTATCTCCTTTTCTTAAAAATCCTGCTGAAGAATTAATTGTAAGTATCTGTGCAGGTTGAAGTGATACTCCAATTTCTCTGAGTGATTCATCCTGTGATTCTGTTTGAGAAGTTGAATTATAATTTCTGCTAAACTCCACAACATCAAATCTATCCAGCGCAGTAAACTTACCCTGAATAAATCTATCCCGAAAAGTCAATCCTGCTTTTCCAAGATCTAAATTACCCAAAAGTATTTGTGTTGGAGAAATTTTTAATGAGATGTTTCTTGCATATCCATAATTATCACCATCATCCAGCGCAGATAACCTGTTTTTATCCCACAAACTCCCGGCATACTCCAAACTAAGCGTAACATTTTGGAATGGATTTACATCAACAACTATGTTACCCATTTGTTTTAATTGAGGAAGTGGAAGAAAAATTATTGGAAGATAACCGCCATTACCAATTCCTACAAAATTATAATAACCAAGACTTTGCCTGTTATAATCGCCTTTCCCTTCGCCAACATAACTAAAACTAACATTGTAAAGCGAAAGTGAATCGCCGGGATTATATACATAATATGAGTATGCTTCATTATTAAATACAGTATCAATTTTGGTGTAGATACCTTTTATAAAACCAAGTGAATCCGGTTCGGCTAATTTTACTCCGGATTTAACAGCTTTATTT
>DASVGS010000129.1:0-6624 GCA_036379435.1 Ignavibacteriaceae bacterium | reverse complement strand
CTTATATTCGGGCATTAAAATGTGATCCCGTTTCCTCTTTTGGTGGAATTGTCGCATTCAACAAACAAGTTGATATCGAAACAGCATCAGAATTAAATAAAATATTTTTGGAGATAGTTTGTGCTCCTGCATTTAGTGATGGCGCATTAGAACTATTAAAAAAGAAAAAAGATAGAAGACTTGTTATTCAAAGAAAATCAGTTTTGAGTAACGATAAAATTTTCCGTTCAATTCCAGGTGGAGTTCTGTCACAAGATGCGGACTCAATTTCTTTGAATGAAGATTTATTAAAAGTTGTTACGGATAAAAAGCCATCTAAGGATGAACTGGAAGATCTTAAATTTGCCTGGAAAATTGCAAAGCATACAAAATCCAATGCTATCGTTTATGTTAAAGACAAAGCAACATTGGGTGTTGGGGCTGGGCAGATGTCAAGAATAGATTCTGCTAAAATTGCAGTAATGAAAGCAAAAGAACATGGATTAGATTTAACCGGGTCCGTTGCTGCATCGGATGCGTTTTTTCCGTTTGCGGATGGGCTTCTTGAAATAATTAAATGCGGAGCCGTTTCTGTTATTCAACCCGGAGGATCAGTACGAGATCAGGAAGTAATTGATGCTGCAAATCAAAATAATATTTCAATGGTATTTACAGGCATAAGGCACTTTAAACATTAAGAGGACCAATGGGCATATTTGATTTTTTCTCTAACGACATTGCAATTGATTTAGGTACAGCGAATACACTTATCTATGTTAAAGGTAAGGGAATCGTATTGAATGAACCTTCAATTGTTGCATTTGACAAAAACTCCAAAAGAATTATTGCTTTAGGAAACAAAGCAAAAGAAATGCAAGGAAGGGAACACAAAGAAATTAAAGTTACCCGGCCTATGCGTGATGGAGTAATTGCTGATTTTGAAATTGCTGAAGGGATGATACGTGCCTTTATAAAACGGGTTAGAGGCGGCAGTGCAATGGCCAGCAGAAGAGTAATTGTTGCTGTACCAAGCGGTGTTACTGAAGTTGAAAAGCGGGCTGTTAGAGATAGTGCCGAACATGCCGGAGCAAAAGAAGTTCATTTAATTGCAGAACCGATGGCAGCTGCTATTGGAATTGGAATTGATGTTGAAGCGCCCGTTGGAAACATGATTATTGATATAGGTGGCGGAACAACTGAAATTGCTGTTATTGCATTATCAGGAATTGTAAATGAAGAATCAATCCGTATTGCCGGTGATGAAATGAATTATGCTATAATGCAATTCTTCAAAAAAAATCACAATATTCTTATTGGTGAACGAACTGCTGAAGCAATAAAATGTGAAGTTGGATCAGCAGTGCCGTTAAAAGAAGAAATTACTATTCAGGTTAAGGGTAGAGATTTGGTCGGCGGAATTCCCAAAACTACAGAAGTAAGTTCAGTAGAAATAAGAGAAGCATTAAATGATGCAGTTGTTCAGATAGTTGATGCAGTAAGGCAAACACTTGAACGCACACCACCGGAACTTTCAGCTGATATCCTTGATCGCGGTGTAATGATTACCGGAGGCGGTGCTTTACTAAAAGGATTAGATGAACGAATCAGAATGGAAACTAATCTTCCTGTTCATGTAGCAGAAGATCCTCTTACTGCAGTTGTAAGAGGTGCAGGAAAGGTTATTGATAATCTTAATCACTACTCTAAGGTTTTAATTCGTAACAGAAGATATTAATGGTAAGATTTTTAGCTTCGGTCTGGCAGAACTTTAAAGAATATATTGTACTTGTAATTTTATTAATAATCAGTCTCATCCTGCTCTCACAAAATAATTCTCAGGGAATCCAAAAAGTTCGCTCTATTGCATTCGGAACATTTGCCTCAGTAACTTCTGTTTTTACTGATATTTTTAATATCAGTAATCTTAAAAACGAAAATGAAAATCTGAGAAGAACAAATGCAGAGTTAATGCTGCAACTAAGCAAACTCCGTGAGTATGGAATTGTTAATGATGAGTTGAAAGGATTATTGAGTTTAAAAGATTCCTCAAATTTTCCATTAATCTCTGCTACAGTAGTTTCAAAATCACTTACAAAATCTCAGGGCACTATCACTTTAAACGCCGGAAAAAATCAATCTGTAAAAGTAGGGATGCCGGTTATAACTGATAAAGGAATTGTTGGAATTATCTATTCGATATCAGACAACTATTCAATTGCCAGAACTTTAACAAATGTTGATCTGAAGATAACTGTTAAGAACGAACGCTCACGAGAAAATGCAATTATGAAGTGGAATGGTGACTGGCTGGTGATGATAAATGTTCCTAAAACATTTGATATTAAAAAAGGTGATCGGATTGTAACTTCTGAGCTCAGTTCTATTATTCCATTTCCACTGCCGGTCGGAGTAGTTTACGAAATCGGAAATGTTGAACAAGGTATTTTTAATGAAGTAAAAGTTCAGCCTTTTGTTGATTTTCAAAAAGTGGAAAATGTATTTATACTCGGGTTAGTAAAGAGTAAGGAAATAGACAATATCGAATTTAATTTATTAAAGAATCAATGATTAAACCTCAATACATTATCTCAATAATTCTGTTTTTTCCTCTGCTGCTAATTCAAACAACAATAGTTCCATTGTTAGCAATCGATACTGTGATACCTGATTTAATCCTGATTTTACTTGTCTATTATTCAATCACGCAAGGTCAGATTTATGGATCAGTTTTGGGATTTGTTTACGGTTTTCTGTTTGATATAATTACAGGCAGTTTAATTGGAAGTTCGATGATTGCAAAAACTTTGGCAGGATTTACCTCCGGATATTTTTCATCTGAAAATAAACAAGATCAGTATTTGATATCATACAATTTTGCACTAATTGTTCTACTCTCTTCATTAATAGATTCAACGATTAACGCATTTTTTTCATCATTAAATTTTACTTCAAATATTTTTATGCTCTTTTTTCAGCATGCTTTGCTGCCAGCAATTTATACGGCTTCGCTTGCATTGATGGGTATGATATTTTATCCTAAGAGGAAATTGTTTTGAGAGATGAGAATTTTGCTTCCATAAGCAGAAAGACTTTTATATACTCGTTTGTAGTAATCCTCTTTGCTGTTTTGTCTTTCCGGCTTTTTCAGATGCAGATACTTAATCAGGAAGCCTATGAAGAAAAATCTGCCGATAATAGTATAAAGGCAATTGAACAAACTCCTTTTAGAGGTGTATTCTATGATAGGAATTTAAAAGTAATGGTGGATAATATACCTGCCTATACGTTACGCATTACGCCTTCTGATTATGATCCAAAGTTAAATCCATTGATTGATAAAATATTAAATGCTGATTCCGGTTTTGTAGCCAACATACTTAAAAAAAATAAAATTTATTCTAAATACATACCAGTAAGGATTAAACGAGGAATTGGATTTGATGTTGTTTCCTGGATTGAAGAGAATCAGGAGCATTTGCCCGGAGTAGATTATATAGTTGAAATGCAGCGGGGATATCCTTATGGTATTAAAGGTTCTCATTCATTCGGTTATACAAAAGAAATTTCACCTAATCAGTTAGAAGTAGAAAAGGATTATTATATCCCTGGTGATTATGTTGGGCATAATGGAATTGAGAAACAATATGAGAAAGAATTACGCGGGGTAAAAGGATTCAATTACGTTCTCGTTAACTCTAAAAGAAAAGAAATAGGCAAGTACAAAGACGGGATGGAAGACAAAAATTCAATAAAGGGAAAAGATCTTGTTCTGTCTTATGATGCCGAAGTACAAAAAGTTGCCGAAGAACAAATGATCGGGAAGCGTGGTGCTGTAATTGCGATAGAACCAAAAACTGGTGAGATACTTGCATTAGTAAGTGCTCCTGATTATGATCTGAATGAATTCTCATACGTTACCTCTAAGGAATTCCTGCAAGAACTTTATAGTAATCCTGATAAACCATCGTTCAATAGAGCAACGATGTCATTAAAGCCGCCTGGTTCAACATTTAAAATGCTGGCTGCAATTGCTGCACTTGATATGGGAATAATAACACCATCAACAACCATAAACTGCGGTGGCGGTTTTACTTTTGGAAGATTCTTCAAATGTCACGGAAATCATGGTTCAGTAAATGTAGTTCACGCAATTGAAAAATCGTGTAACAGTTTTTTCTATCATCTAATCTATAAAATTGGATTGGATAAATGGAAAGAATACGCTCTTAAATTTGGATTTGCATCCAAAACGGGAATTGATATTGGAGAAGAATCTCCTGGCTTTATTCCCGGCGAAGATTATTATGTAAAAATGTACGGTGAAAAATGGCCGAGAAGCATTATGGCAAGTCTCGGAATCGGGCAGGGAGAAGTTAGTGTAACTCCTTTACAACTTGCCAAGTATGTTGCACTAATTGCAAACAACGGAAGTTCTTTTCAGCCTCATATTGTTAAAGGTTATCTTGATGAAAAAACAAAGCAGTTAGTGCCTTACAAATTTCCGGAAATTAAAACAGGAATACGCAAAGACATTTTTGATATTGTAAAAGAAGGAATGTTTCTTGTAGTAAACGGAGCAGGTACTGCAACACATATTAAAATGCCAGATATCCAAATATCCGGCAAAACAGGTACTGCACAAAATCCACACGGAAAGGATCATGCATTATTTGTTGGGTTTGCTCCATCTGATGATCCCAAAATTGCCGTTGTTGTAGTGGTTGAAAATGTTGGTTTCGGCGGCACGCACGCAGCTCCAATCGCTAAAGCTCTAATCGAAACTTATTTAAAGAAAGATTCAGTAAAAAAAGACAAATCAAAAACTATAAATAATCAAACCATAGCGGGAGTAAATCTTGAGGATTGATTATAATCTAAGAGACAAATTTGATTTGGGTATTTTTATACCAGTATCGCTTCTGATAGCAATTGGTTTATCTGCAATTTACAGTTCAACATTTAATCACCCTACAGCAGGAGGAAATTTTGAACGACAATTGATTTGGGGAATAGCTGCTTTTATAATTTTTTTTATAACGTACTCACTTCCAACAAATTCTTTTCGAACAATTGCAGTACCAACTTATTTATTCTCAATTCTTTTATTAATTGTTGTAATTGTTGTTGGAAGAAAAGTATCGGGGGCAAGAAGCTGGCTGGATTTAGGTCCATTTGGTTTTCAACCTTCAGAATTTGCAAAGATTGGGACTATCCTTGCAATGTCAGCCTTTCTAAGCAGAAAAAGTACAGACATTGATTCATTTAAAGATATCGTAATTTCTATTTCAGTTGGATTTTTTCCCGTCCTGTTAATTCTTGCTGAACCGGATATGGGTACCGCAATAGTATTTGTGGGCACTATTTTGATTTTAATTTTTTGGAAAGGCATAAGTCTGTTTGGATTATTCATTGTACTTTCTCCCGGATTTGTAGCCATAGCAGCAATATTCGGATTCTATTATTTTCTTGCTTCTTTAATTCTTGTATTAGTTACGCTTCTCCTATTTCGCAAAGATATATTTTTTAGCGGATCAATCTTTGCATTAAATCTGGCTGCAGGTTTTTTTACAGATTATCTTTACAATGCTTTAAGTCCTCATCAACAGAAAAGAATACAATCATTTATCGATCCAAATACAGATCCACTTGGTGCAGGATATAATACTATACAAGCAAAAGTTGCTATCGGATCCGGCGGATTATTTGGTAAAGGATTTCTTCACGGCAATCAAACACAACTGCAATATATACCTGAACAATGGACGGATTTTATTTATTGTGTAATCGGAGAAGAGTTCGGGTTTATCGGATCAATGATCGTACTTATCCTTTTTCTCTTTTTGTTTTTAAGGATATTAAAAATAGCTTCTACTACCAAGGATGAATTTTTAAGTTTGACTATTATAGGAATACTTTCAGTTTATCTTATACATTTCGTAATAAACATCGGAATGGTTGTTGGAATACTTCCTGTTATAGGCATTCCACTTCCATTTGTAAGTTATGGAGGAAGTTCATTATTGGTAAATATGTTTATGCTTGGAATTATCGCCAATGTTTTTCGAAATAGAAAAAACTTTACATAAAAATATATGACAGCTCAGAAAAAAATTCTAAATAAAAATAATGAAGGTAAATTTATTTGCGTTGGTCTTGATACTGATATAAAAAAAATACCTGCTTTTTTACAAAATGATCCTGATGGTGTATTTAAATTCAACCAGTCTATTATTGAATCCACAAAAGATTTTGCTGCTGCATATAAAATAAACTTTGCATTTTATGAACGTTTAGGTTCTAAAGGAATTGCACAACTTGAAAGAACAGTTGAATTGATTCCAAAGGATATTTTATCTATTGCTGATGCAAAACGCGGTGATATTGGAAACACTTCAGAGTTATATGCTAAATCAATTTTTGAACACTTTAATTTTGATGCCATTACTTTGCACGCATATATGGGTAAAGATTCTTTACAGCCATTTTTAGATTATAGTGATAAAATGAATTACATCCTGGTTTTAACTTCTAATGCCGGGGCAAATGATTTTGAAAAACTTGAATTAAAAGGTGGTGGTTTTTTGTATCAGCAAATACTTAAAAGTGTTAATGATTGGAATGAAAATAGTAATTGCGGAATTGTAT
>DASVGS010000128.1:0-5141 GCA_036379435.1 Ignavibacteriaceae bacterium | reverse complement strand
GGAGAGACATAATATTTTTTGCTAACCTCAACTTTACTTTGCTTTTTAGGTATAATTTTAATTTGTGATAAAGCCGATGATGAAAGCACAACAAATAATTTTGATGTTCTTGATAAAAAATTACGTCTTGATTCGCTTGTTTTAAGTTGATGATTACTTATGGATGTGAACCGGAAATTAATTGAATCGCTTGGACAAACATTTGTACAATTGAAGCAAACTACACATCGGCTGAAATCTATTTCTTTTGTAACTTTCTCAATACACTCTGCTTTACAAACACGTTCACATAAACCGCATCCTTCACAACTTGATTTATCAATTTTAAGTTTAAAAAAAGTAAACTTTGAAATTAACCCAAGTAAAGTGCCAACGGGACAAACTGTGTTGCAATATAATCTTCCTCTTTTATATGCCAGGTACATTACAATCATTAAAAACAACAGTGGAAACAAAGCTGCGATTAAATAGAATGCTTTAACTTCAATCGGGTAGATAAGATATATATTAAATTTTTCGAGAGTGAATGCAGCAAAATTATTTATTAACACTAAGAGCGGATTAAATAATTGTGCAAATATTCTGCCGGTGTTACTGTATGGATCAATAATATTAACTAAGAATAAACTGCCTGACATTATAGATAAAATAACTAAAACAAAAACTGAATAACGCAGCCAAAAATATTCTTTGGTAAATGTAAATTTTTTCTTTTTATTAATTTTGATTGCTAAGCGAGAAGACAAATCCTGCAAAGTGCCTAATGGACAAATGCTTGAGCAGTATATTCTTCCAAATAACAATGTTAATATCAGAACAATAATAAATCCCGCAAAAGCAGGAATAAGCAGATTAAAAAAGTTTATTGTTGATGGAATAAACTGAAGATAGGTTACATAATTAATAATTTTTGATGGAAGAATGTTTGTAATATCAAGAAATACGATTGTGATAAGTAGTAAAAATATTACTGATACAATTTTTCTTATTTTTCTAAGGTACAAAAACTTCAAAGCGTTACATTATTTTTCTATAGATTGAAAGTTTATCCAGGTTCATTGTCCCAAGTTTCATTTCATTTGCCATCCGTATATGATCAATTTTTTGAGGATCAACACCAAACAATTTTGCCGCGGCTGCATCTGCTGCTACAATATCTGTAGAAATTATCTGTGATTTCATTGTAACAACATCATCTTTAGAAACTCCACGAGGTCCGTTTTTCTTCATCACATAATATGCATCAACAACAGTCAGATCGGGCTTACGAAAAGAAACAAAATCAGATATACATTGATGCAAATTATTTGAATGCCAGTAACCTCTGTCCCAAACCACACCCATTAAATTTTTCATTCCAATTGTTACATCTGCAGATGAATGATGTTTTAATACCGGTACATTAATAAACACATCAGATTGAAGAATAAGTTCGTGAACTTTAGCTTTTTTTAATTTCTTACCCTGCTTAATTGTCACTTCCTGATAATAACTTTCGTTAGCGCCGGATACAATTTTACCTTTAGCGTCTTTTACAGCGCGTTCAATTCCACTGTTAGAATAGCATTTATTCCAATTATCGCAAGTATGATCAAATACATAAACGTCTTTAGCTCCTGCATCAAAACAATGTTTGATAATTCTGTTAACCAAAAGCGGATTAGTATTCCCTGCTCTTTCAGGTGAAACATCCCAACCGATATTTGGTTTTACTACAACCGTTTGTCCCTTCTTAACAAATTTACTCATGCCGCCAAACGCTTTAATAGCCTCATCAAACATTGCATCCGGTTCACCGCCTTTTATCGCAGCAAGATTGTAATTATCTGTTAATGGTAATAAAGAAGAAGGAAATAATTTAGAGTAGCTTCCAATTGAAAGCCCGGTACCGGCAATCAATCCAGCTTTAAAGGATTTGGAGATAAAGTCACGTCTTTTCATGATATCCTTTAGCTAATAATTTTTAAAATGGTCGTTATAAAAATAGATAAATTAAAATAAATAAGCAGAAGAAAATAAATTCTTTGAGCTTGAAATGATTTAATATATTTTTGAACTGTAATTATTATTAAGGGATGAAAATGGAAAGAGTATTGAGAGTTGAAAATTTCAGATTAAATCTAAAGACTTATTTAATTGATTTTTCATTACTGTTACTTATTTATTTTTTACCTGCAATCTCCCATTTATTTGCATTTCCAATTTACTATCTTGATCCAATGAGAATTGCAATGGCTGCTGCACTTATTCATACATCAAAGAAAAATACTTATATAATCGCACTAACATTACCGGCGTTTTCATTTCTTATTTCATCACATCCGCAATTATTAAAATCATTTCTGCTAAGTTTTGAACTTTTAGCAAATCTCATTTTGTTTTTCTTCTTGAAAGATAAGTTAAAAAATATTTTTGCATCGCTTCTGCTTAGTATTTTCATAAGCAAAGCTATTTATTATTCGATTAAATTTATTTTGATAAATCTTGTAGTGTTAAATGACAGGTTGATTTCAACGCCGATTTATTTTCAGTTGATATCAGCTTTAATGATAAGTACTTATGTGTACCTGATCAACAAAAATTCTGCTAAGTATTAAAACTTTATTCGATTTGAAGTACTTATTAAAAAAAGATCAGACTGTCCGATACAGGTAAATATTAAAATTACTGTTCAGACAGTCTGATGAATAATTCTTAAGATTTGCGCGTGTATTTTATTTCCATACTTTTCATTTCGCCCGCACCCATATCCATAAACATTTCAAATTTTGAATGATCTTTATCAATGACTGTAGTTACTTCTCTGACCTTCATCTTATCACCCATTGGTCCAACCGTTTCACCTGCATAATTTAAAGTACTGGATTTTTCATCATAGCTTCCTTCGAGATACATTGTTCCCGTACCCATATTGTCTATCCAGAATGAGAAGAAAACTTTTTTAACATTATCATAACCGCAAATTTCCAATCCACTAAATGGCATTCCCATCATGTTTCCTGAAAATTTTCCCATGATGTATTTTCCATCAAAAACAGATTCGTATTTAACAGTGCCTATTGAAGTTTCAGGAGGTTCAGCAGGATCCATCCACATAGTTATTTCACCCTCCCACTCCCCAACCATATTGCCCAACATTTTATGCTGTTCGCCTGTAGTCATAGATTCCTGCCATGCTTTCATCATAGCATCCTTATCCATGTCCTGAGCAAAACCATTAAAAGAGAACAAAAAAATGTTGAACGCTAAAGCGAACTTAGAAAAAAATTTCATAGAGCCTCCTATAAAAATTAATTTGATTTATATATTTAATAACTCTTATGAGTAAAGACAGGAAATAATTAGTTATTCTCTGTGAACATAGTTTTTGCACTAACAATTGTCAATATTTCACAAATATTTATTGTTTGAGGGAGATATAATAAATCTTATTTATAATTATTTATGAAATGTCCTAAAATCATCATAAGCTGGATTTAAAATTATAAAAATATAATAAAATGGAATATGAAGATTGACAAACCAACATTTAAATGCAGTAAATGGATTTTTAGGATTTTAGTTCAAACAAAGATATAGTTAAAAATTTTGAATATGGATCGCAGATTAAAGACATATATCTGGATATTTTACACTTAAAATAATATTGATATTTTGATATCGTAATTTTTATTAAAAATAAAATCAACAATAAAATGAAATTAAGATCACTTCGCTCGCATCCTTCTAATACAATAAAATTTCTTTTAACAATTGCATTTTCAATTTTTATGAATAATACTACAACAACTGCACAAACAGAAACTCAACAATCGGAATTAGATTTTGTTCCACAATGGGCTAAAGAGGTTGTCTGGTATCAAATTTTTCCTGAACGATTTTGCAATGGCGATCCTGCAAATGATCCAACTTTGGAATCAATAAAAGGTTCCTGGCCCCACGATTCAATATCCAATTGGCAAATCCATCCATGGAACTCTGATTGGTACGAGTTACAACCTTATGAAAAGACAAACGGAAAAGATATTTGGTATAATTTACAGCGCAGAAGATACGGAGGCGACCTGCAGGGAATAATTAATAAATTAGATTATTTAAAAGAATTGGGAATTGGAGCAATTTATCTTAACCCGGTGTTTGAAGCACCATCATTACATAAATATGATGGAGCAACTTATCATCACATTGATCCTTACTTTGGGCCGGATCCGGAGAGTGATCATAATTTAATGAAGACTGAAATTCCTGATGAACCTGAAACCTGGGTATGGACTAAAGCTGATGAATTATTCTTAAAACTAATTAATGAAGTTCATAAACGAGGAATGAAAATTATTATTGATGGCGTTTTTAATCATATGGGAATAAACAGTTGGGCATTTAAAGATGTTAAATTAAATCAACAAAATTCAAATTACAGAGATTGGTTTGCAATAAAATCCTGGGATGATAAAGTTAAAGGTACAAAGTTTGAGTATGAAGGTTGGTTTGGTGTAAAAGAACTTCCGGAATTACGGGAAGACGAAAATGGAATTGTGGATGGACCTAAAAAATATATCTTTGATATAACCAAACGATGGATGGATCCAAACTCGGATGGAAAACCCGATGACGGTATTGATGGCTGGAGACTTGATGTTGCTTATTGTATTCAGCATCAGTTCTGGAAGGACTGGAGAAAATTAGTTAAGTCAATAAATCCAGATGCATATTTAACTGCTGAAATAATTGACTCAGTTGCTGCAAATAAACCATACTTAAAAGGTGATGAGTTTGATGCTGTAATGAACTATAATTTTCTTTTTTTAACAGCAGAATATTTTATAGATGAAAAAACATCAATTAGCACAGCAGAATTTGATAAAGGATTAGAAGAATTGAGAAATGAATATCCTGAAAGTGTTGCCTTTGGGATGATGAATCTATTTGGAAGTCACGATACACAACGAATTCTATCTCATATTGTTAACAAGGATAAATATAAAATTAGAAAATGGGGTCAGAACTTTGATAAATTTAAAGGATCAAATGCACAATATGAAACACGAAAACCCAATAAGGATGAAATAGATAAATTAAAAATGATGTTGATTTTTCAGATGACTTATGTGGGTGCACCATATGTTTATTACGGCGATGAA
>DASVGS010000127.1:0-2334 GCA_036379435.1 Ignavibacteriaceae bacterium | reverse complement strand
GCCGCCCTCAATTTCACGCTCGGTTGTAATTTTGGATCCATCCAGTTTAAAATCAACTACAACAGGAACACAATTATAGCCAAGTAATTCAGCTGTAATCTGACCGGTGATTGAATTATCATAATCAACAGATTGTTTTCCAAAAAATGCTAATTCGCACCCAAGTGATTTTATCTCTGCCGCAAGTGCATGGGCAATTCCGTATGAATCTCTTTGCTTATCATCTTTAAGTAAAATGCCTTCATCAACGCCCATAGCCAGGGCTTTGCGTATAGATTCTTTATTTGCATCTCCGCCAACACTTATAGCATATACCAGTGAATCCCCGCCAATTTTCTCCTTGGTTTTTAATGCTTCTTCTACTGCAAATTCATCATATGGATTAATAATATAAGTAACACCAGTCGGATCAATCGATTTTCTATCTGATCCGATCTTAATTCGTGTAGCAGTGTCCGGTACATGACTAACACATACTGCTATTTTCATTTAACCTCCGTAAAGTTCTTAGTTTTTAATACAAAAATATAAAGAGACAGTGCTCTAAAATCAATTAAGGATTAGTTTATTATTTTACTTTTATAAAAAAAATCAATTAAGTATTTTTTAGATATGGAATTAAAACCCGATGAAATAAAACAAGTAGAGATTACTACTGAAGAAACTACGGATATAAATATTTCATCACGAGTAGTTTTGTACAATGATGATTGGCATACATTCGAGGAAGTCATAAATCAATTGATAATTGCAGTAAAGTGTAGTTTTGAAAAAGCCCGTGATTTTGCATTTGAAGTACACGTTAAAGGAAAAGCAATTGTGTTCAGCGGTTCGTTAAGTCAATGTCTTCAAGTTTCTTCTATCCTGGAAGAAATTTCTCTACACACACAAATCTTAACTTAAATTAGCCTCATCAGAATTGATCTCATTTTTATTATCACAATCAGAACAAGTACAATATTGATAAATTTCTTCGTAGCCATAATCAATTGTAAGCTCATCACCAGATTTTATTTCAGAAGTAGCTAAAAGTATTAAATTTCCGTTTTCATCTTCCTCAATTTCGCAATTGTAATTGCATGAATGATTTAAATATTTTAACTGCGCATGATTTGAAGCATCGATATACTCGTTTTCATCTTTATAAAAGATATATACATTTCCTTCTTCCTCTCTTCTTATGCATTCACCAGCATCAATCATTTCACCATCGATTTTTGTAATTATTTGACCTTCGGTATAATTATACTTGGAGAAAAGCCCCAGACCGTGAACAGAGGAATCTTTAACTATTAAATTGCTATTGGACATAAACATAGTTTAGCTCTTGATTAAATAAAGTATGGTTGTAATAAAAGTTTAGTACCGAAAATCTGAAATGATAAAATGATTTAATATCACCGGGCAGATCGGACTTAACGAAAACTAATTTTAATATGGCGACAAACATAACGAAAAAAAATTAATTGAAGAATCTAACAGAAAATCATTTATCAATTAGTTGTACTTATTACAAATGTGCAAAGATTTATTCTACCAATTATCAGTATTGGGAGAATGCCAATGAAATTTTTCAAAACAAAGAAATTTGTATTACATGGAATTCTAATTTCAAAGTATTCCTTTGGTATCTAAATTGTTCATTATTGAGCATTGAAAAGAGTGATCTAATAAAAATTTTCATTTATATGTAAATTTGAATATTATTTTTAGTTGCCTTTATCAATAATTCTTTAGATATTGCATCAGAATTTTATCATCATTTAGGAGGTCCTATGAAAAACTTAATGTATATCCTGGTGACACTCATCTTTTCACCCTTCATTTTACTTCAAGCTCAAAATGGTCATTCCTTTATTGGAGCAGAAGCATGTGGTATGTGTCATAAATCGGAGAAACAGGGCAGTCAGCTGTCAATATGGCAAAATAGTGCTCACGCAAAAGCTTATGAAACATTAAAAACAGATAAAGCAAATCAAATAGCTGCAGAAAAAGGTTTCAAAACTCCTGCTGTAGAAACTGCTGAATGTTTAAAGTGTCACGTTTCGGGTTATGGCGTTGATGCTTCATTGTTAGGCAAAAAATTTAAAATGGAAGACGGCGTTCAATGTGAAACTTGTCACGGTCCGGGTTCAGATTATAAAGATATGAAAGTTATGAAAGATAAAGATCTTGCAGTAAAGAACGGTTTAATTATGCACGACAGTCTGGAAAAATTCTGTATTGGATGTCATAATGTTGAAAGCCCAACTTTTGTTGATATGAATATTGACGAAGCTTGGCAAAAGATTAAGCACTCAATTCCAAAAAATTAAAATTAATATCATTATTGAA
>DASVGS010000126.1:0-3486 GCA_036379435.1 Ignavibacteriaceae bacterium | reverse complement strand
AATAAATTTTCAATATATGCAAAGAAAAATATTGTAAGATAGATCCAGACAGGTGTCAAATCGGATATCTGGCTTAGTAATGATTCAAGCATTCTCATCTTTCTTAATCAAAAGTACTGTTGCAAATGATGCGATGCCTTCACTTCTGCCAATGAATCCCATCTTTTCTGTAGTTGTAGCTTTTATAGAAATTTGATCCTGCTCAGTTTGAAGTATTTCTGAAATACGATTTTTTATTTTTTCTATGTAAGGTGAAATTTTAGGCTGCTCCATTGCAAGTACGCAATCAAGATTTCCTATTTCATATCCTTTTGATCGTATAAGTTCATTCACCAGTTTCAGTAAAACAGTACTATCGGCATTTTTCCATTTTTCATCTGTATTTGGAAAATGAACTCCTATATCACCAAGAGCAAGTGCACCCAACATTGCATCACAAATGGCATGAAGAAGAACATCAGCATCTGAATGTCCTTCCAATCCTTTATCAGCAGGAATTTCAATTCCACCAATAATCAGTTTTCTGCCGGATGCAAAGGCATGTACATCAAAACCAAAACCTGTTCTAAAATTTAATTTCAATATCTTACCTCAAATCTTGTAAACTCATTTTTGTGATCAGACCAGTCAACGGAACAATTAGTAACGTGTGATTTTACCGGTCCTATTTTAAGCTGTTTAATAAATTCATTGATCAAACCTGAATCGCCTTCAACTTCTGTGACTACTTCACCTGTAAAAAGATTTTTTGTATAACCATTTAATTTAAGATTTTCAGCATGTCTCATCACAAAATATCTGTATCCAACACCCTGAACTAAACCTGAAACTATTATTTTTGCTCTTTTTAATTCACTCATCTTTTACAGAGAATAATTCTGAAACAATTAACCCGATAAAAATAAGTACGCATCCAACTAAGCCAAAATTAGAAATTTTTTCACTTAGCAAAAAATAAGCGAAAACGGCTGCAAAGATAGGCTCAATAGAGAAAATTATTCCAGCTTTTGTTGGCGTAACTGTTTTTTGATACTTTAACTGAATAACCGTTGCGATGATTGATGCAAAAACAGCCGTATAGATAATAGCTGTTATTACTGTTGAGTTAAAATTAAGTCTGAATGTTTCGAGAGATGAGATCGAAAAAATGAAAGATAAAATAAATCCACCCACACCGGTAATTAAAAGTTGCACAAAAACCATCGGCAAATATTCATACTTCTTTGTAAAAACATCAACATAAACAACCTGAAAAGCAAAAAGTATTGCACATAATAATGTGAGCAGATCGCCAGTATTAAAATCTGCACCAAGCTGTTCTAAAAAATCAACTATATTATCACCCTTGCTTGATAGCATTATCAATCCAATCAAAACCAAAACAACACTTAACAAATTAAACCACTTTGGTTTTCGTTTTTCAATTATCATTTGAAGAATGGGAATAAAGATTACGAATGTGCCAGTAATAAAACCTGATTTTGTAGCTGAGGTAAGATTTAATCCCAAAGATTGAGCAGCAAATCCAGTGAAATAAAAAAATCCGAGTATTGATCCTGCGATAAGTGTTTGTTTGTTCGTTTTTTTAAGTGATGCAAAAACAAAGGGTAAAAATATTAATGCGGCTATTGTAAAACGGAATCCAAGAAATAGTAAAGGTGAGATATCATTAAAAGCATTTTTAATTAATGCAAAAGTTCCGCCCCAAATTAATGTATTAAAGAGAAGCGCTATTTCTCCCTTATATCTTTTCATTTAATTATTAAAGTTCAAATTATAAATAAAGTAAAACTTGAAGCCAGTAGTATTTTGAATGACAAAATGATTACTCATAAGTTCCGGATACCATTTTGTTTCAGGAACTGCTACTCTTTATCTTTTGCACGTACGTACCCAAAAGATTTGAGCATATTAAGATTTGATCTCCACTTTTCCCGCACCTTAACACGTAATTCCAGGTAGACTTCTTTTCCTAAAAATTCTTCTATACCTTCTCTTGATTTTTCACCAAGCTCTTTAATCGCTCTACCTGATTTACCAATGATTATTGGCTTTTGAGTTTCTCTTTCAACTACTATCTCTGCGCTGATAAAATCTTTAGCATTTTCACGCTCTTTAAATTCTGCAATTAATACTTCACAACTATATGGAACCTCATCTTCGTAAAGTTCAAATATTTTTTCACGAATAATTTCAGCTACAAAAAACCTTTCGGTCTCTTCGGAAACAATATCATCAGGATAAAATTTTGGTCCTTCAGGAATGCAATCAAGAATCTCATCAAGCAGTCTCTTAAGATTAAATTTTAAATTAGAGGAAATAGGAATTACTGATTTGAATTTATTTGTCTTTTCAAATCGTTCAAGAAGAGCAACAGTCTCTGCCTGAGTTACTGTGTCAATTTTATTAAGTACAAGAATTTTTGGTTTTGTTTGATCACTAATAATCTTCTGAATATATTCATTTTCTTCAGATCCCTTAAAGGATTGCTCAGAACTGACATCATAAATAATAACAAACACATCAGCATCTTTAACTGAAAGATCTATTTCTTCCATCATTTTTTCCTGCAGCAGATAAACAGGTTTTAATATACCCGGTGTATCAAGAAAAATTATTTGATAATCTTCTTCAGATAAGATCCCCAAAATCCTTTTTCGTGTTGTTTGAGGTTTGGATGTGGTTATTGAAATTTTTTGTTCTAACAAAGCATTCATTAAAGTTGATTTACCAACATTTGGCAAACCAATAATGGCTGCATATCCGGCTTTAGTGCTCATTGTTATCTTTTATTTTTTTTGATATATGCAAAGATACAAATGAATGAACAATTTAGAGCAGATATTATTATTAACTTTAGCTGGAGATTATCTGTTTAAACTTATAATTACGGGTGCTATTAAACCGGATAATAATTTCATTCAATATTAAGAATTGTGGTTAATGTCCAAAATTTTTTCTGGCTTGTTTTTGATATTCATATAAAAAGTAACCTGAGATTATCATTATAAAAGATAAAACCGAACCTAAAATTGATAAATTATTTTTGCTGAATAATCCTGAAAAATATCCACTGATATTTTTTGCATATGTTGTTATATCTCTGGTTGATTCGTTTGATTGTGCCGACAAAATAATTTCATAAAACAGATACCCTGTAATGCCAAATACTATCACACCAAATAAAATTAAAAATGAAAATAAAAAATATTTTTGTTGGCGAGCAGTTGAAGTTTTAGCTTTTAATTTTTGCATTAGATTTTTTGTAAAGTCCCCCGAAGTTAAATCTGCATCCGTTTTCTTTAATAAATTATTAGCAGTTAAAAGTGCTTCGTATTTTTTCTTTAGCTCTGCTGATTTTTCCATTGCAGATTTTACCTGCTGCATTTCTCTGGATGTCAGATCATTATCCAAATATCTGTTAAGCATTTCATCGGTTATATTATTCATAATATTTCCTGTAATAAATTTCTTTTTTCAATTAGT
>DASVGS010000125.1:0-3973 GCA_036379435.1 Ignavibacteriaceae bacterium | reverse complement strand
GCCGGAGATTTTATAAGTTCAAAGAAAATGATATTATTAAAGTAGTAATTCCGTTCAATAAACAAATCCAATATTTAACTAAAATTAGGTTTTCAACTTTTTCAATTGTACCAAAAAAAAGCCGGCTATAAAAACCGGCTTTAATTTTTTAACGAAAATTAATTTTTTAATTTACTTTTTCGTCAGGTTTTGGAGGAACAAATCCAAACATCTGATTTGGAGCAGAATCAATTTTAATTTCACCGAACTTAGATTCGAACTTGTCAATATTATCCTTTAAAGCTTTCATTAACATTTTAGCATGCTGTGGTGTTGTAATAATTCTGCTGTAAACTTTAGCTTTAGGAACACCGGGAACAATCCGCGTGAAATCAATAATAAATTCTGCCGGTGAGTGCGAGATTATAGCAAGATTTGAATAAATGCCTTCAGCTTCTTTATCACCAAGCTCAATATTAAGCTGCTGTCCCTGTGGTTGTTTAATTGGATCCATAATTAATTATTATCTCATTTCATCTGCTTTTTTGAATGCGTTGGTTGCATCATCCTGCATACCTAAAACTGAATAAACTTTTCCTAAAAGTTCCCATGTTTGTGCATTGGCATCTTTCATCTGAACTGATTTTTCTAAATAAGGTAATGCTGCCTGATATTTTGATTTATAATCATCAGTAACTTTTCCCTCTTCATCAGCTTTTTTGTTTATATAGGTTCCCCATTTAACATAAGTAACACCCAAGTTATAAATTGCATTATCATAATTAGGATCAATTTCAATGGCTTTTTTGAATTGTGTTTCAGCGCCTTCAAAATCATTTATTCCTAAAAGAAGAACGCCGTAATTATATCTGTAATATTTGTTCTCTGGTTCAGCTTCAACACCTTTTTTGAAAGGTTCGATTGCTTCATTTGTACGATCAGCACCGATATAAGAATTTGAGAGTGTTAATAATAAATCGGAGTTATTCGGATGTACTTTTAATCCTTCTTCCAATACATTAATACTCTTGTTAAATTGTTCTTTAGCTTCTGCGTCTTTACCCTGTGTTTTTAGGTTAGTTCCGTTTACGTAATAAATCTCACCAAGAAATTTGTAACCATCCAAAGCTTTTTCACGACTGATTAATTGCTGAAGCGGTTCGATTGCAGATTCATTATCACCTTTGCTTAAGTAAACAAAAGCTAAATTCTTGTATGTATCACCTGAATCAGGTTCAATTCTAATAGCTGATTTAAAATCAGCAATTGATTTATCATAATAAACTTTTGCGCTGTCTGTATCAGTAGATTTTACACCTCTTTGATAAAGGCTTACTCCTCTGTTAAAAGCCTGAGCCCAAAAATATTTTCTTGAGTCATTAATATTTTTTTCAAAATTTTTGCTTATTGCCAGGGATTTATCATAACTCTCTACCATGCTTTCAAATTTACCTTGTTCTCCCTGAACATATCCTAACAAATAATATCCTTCATCGCTGCTTGGATTTTTAGTTATTTCCTTCTGCAATACGTCTATAGCTTTATCATAGTTTTTTTGCTGAATATACAATTTAGCACTTGTTATTTCAGTTGAACCGCATTGATATCCAACAAAAACCATACTTAGCATTAGAAATGCAAGAACGAACAATTTTGAGTGTTTCATTTTTTCTCCGATTAATACTTAAAACTTAAATTTTTTTTGCCAAAGTAAGCAATTTTTATGGATCAAAGATACAAACATTTTTTAAAATATATAGCTATTTCTTTGGTGTTTACAAGCTATTTAAATTGATTTTACCTGCCCAAAAGGATATTTTTTGGTAACAAAAAAGAGGTTTCTTGTGACAACAGAGGAAATTGTTAAAACCATTCCTAAAGTTTTGCTTCACGATCATCTTGACGGAGGTCTTAGAGCCCAAACTATTATTGATCTTGCTGAAGAACTTAATTACGAGAAACTTCCTACGAAAGATCCTGTTGAACTTGCAGAATGGTTTCACAGGGGTGCAAACAAAGGTAATCTTGTTGAATATCTTCAGGGATTTGAACATACAACGGCGGTTATGCAGACAAAGAGCGGACTGGAAAGAATTGCCTATGAAATGATGGAGGATATGCACAATGATGGTGTCGTTTATGTTGAAACAAGATTCGCCCCCGTGTATCACAGAATGAAAGGTTTGTATTACGAAGACTCAGTTAATGCTGTACTGGCTGGATTAAATCGCGGCAAAAAAGATTTTGGCGTAGGTTATGGTTTGATACTTTGCGGCATGAGAAATATGAAAGACACACTTGATATCGCTGAACTTGCTGTAAATTTTAGAAACGATGGAGTGGTTGGTTTTGATCTTGCAGGAGAAGAAGGCGGTTATCCTCCTAAAAAACATATTGAGGCTTTTCAATATATCCAACGGGCAAATTTTAATATTACAATTCACGCAGGAGAAGCATTTGGTAAAGATTCAATCTGGCAGGCAATCCAGTGGTGCGGTGCACACCGGATAGGACATGCTACACGTCTGCTTGAGGATATAGTTTTAGATTCAAATGGTAATGTTGTAAAATTTGGAGAACTTGCTCAATACGTTTTGGATAAGCGTATTCCTCTCGAAATTTGTTTACTTAGTAATCTTCATACCGGAGCAGTGGATAAGTTAGAGAATCACCCCTTTGGAATTTTATACAAAGAAAAATTCCGGGTTACTCTAAATACAGATGATAGATTAATGAGCGATACGACAATGACAAAAGAATTCTTGACAGCAATTCAGTACTTCAATCTTAACTTTGAGGATTTTGAAAAAATAACCATCAACTCTATGAAATCAGCATTCATTCCTTATAAAGAAAGATTGCACTACATATACAACGTAATTAAACCGGGATATCAAAAAATCAGAGAAAAAATACTATCGTTTAATAATGTAAAAGGAGAAAATGAAAAAACTATTCACTAATTATAATTTTGAATTCGATAAAAACGAGAAAAAATTATTAAGTAATTTTTGCAAGCAGGCACTTAAACAAGTAAGCGGCGATAACCGATTTTTTGCAGAGGAGAAAGCATTTAATTCAATTATAGAAAAATTAAAGCTGGATGATGGAACTGTTAAATTCACAAAAGATGAAAAAATCAGACTTACTCATCAATTAAAACAGAACTCTGATTTTATGAAAAAAGAAATGAAGAAAAGCTGGTTTCTAAAAAAATGGATTTACAAATCGCTTTATAAACAATATGATAATCTAATAGAAAAGCATTTTAAGGATTAATAATGATTGCCGAGTTTAAAGACATAATAGCACCTACCGGAATAGAAATTTCATGCAAGGGCTGGATTCAGGAAGCAGCTATGAGAATGTTGATGAATAATCTTCATCCTGATGTTGCCGAAAATCCTGCTGAATTAATTGTGTACGGCGGCAAAGGTAAAGCTGCACGTAACTGGGATGCATATGAAGCAATAATAAATTCACTTAAGAATTTAGAAAATGATGAAACACTTTTGGTTCAATCCGGTAAACCTGTAGGAATATTTAAGACTCATTTAAATGCTCCAAGAGTTATCATCTCTAATGCAATGCTTGTACCAGATTGGGCAACCTGGGATGAATTCCGCAGACTGGAACAGTTGGGCTTAACAATGTACGGACAAATGACTGCAGGAAGCTGGATCTATATCGGTACTCAAGGCATACTTCAAGGCACTTATGAAACCTTTGCCGAGGCTGCAAAAAAATATTTTGGCGGATCACTGCAAGGTAAGTTTGTTTTAACTGCCGGTTTAGGTGGAATGGGTGGTGCACAGCCGCTTGCCGCTACTTTTAACGGTGCTGCCTTTTTAGGAGTTGAAGTTGACCGTGCGAGAATTCAAAAAAGAATTGATACCGGTTACATCGATATAATTACAGATGATCTTGACCAAGCATTAAAAATCGTGCTCGATGCCAAATCAAATGGTAAAGCTATTTCTGTAGGATTGATAGG
>DASVGS010000124.1:0-2559 GCA_036379435.1 Ignavibacteriaceae bacterium | reverse complement strand
GGCAACGGCAAGAATTACTTTTGTTCCACCGGAAAGGTTGATTAATAAAATAGGGTCAATCGGGATTTCAATCCCCAACGGCGAATTAAAAATCATGAAAGATGAAAAAGAAGTTGAAATCCCAAATGAAGTGGGAGAAATAGTTTATAAAGGGGATAATGTAATGCTTGGATATGCAGAAACAATTATAGATTTATCCAAAGGTGATGAGTTAAATAGAATTCTATTTACGGGCGATCTTGGGTACAAAGATGAAGACGGATTTTTTTATGTAACTGGTAGAATGAAAAGGTTTATTAAAATATTCGGATTAAGAATTAATTTAGATGAAGTGCAAAAGATGATTGAAAATCATTTCCAAATATCGGCAGCTTGCACAGGCTCTGATGAATTGCTTAAAATCCTTGTCCAATCTGATGATCATATGACAGAGGTTAAAGTAAAAGAAGCAGTAATGAAAATGTACAAACTAAATTTCAAATCCATAGTTGTAAAATCAATAACTCAAATTCCAACAACTAACTCTGGCAAGTACGATTACACTAAAATCAATGAGATATTTGAATAAACCTAAAATTATAGAACGCATTTAAATTGAAATACTATCCTAATGAAATTGGTTCTTGCCTCAAATATTCAGTGGTCTGAATTTTCTGTCTTATATCATTTATCGTTACATCAACTTGTGTTATTGGAATGCCCAATACTTTTGCAATTTCATCATTCGCAAATCCTTTTTCCCATCCATCCCATATCCTATCCATAATTTCAAATGGGGTTTTATAAAAAAATTCTTCCTGAGTTTGCTCAGCACTATAAGTATCAGTTGTGGGTGTACGTTCAATTATTTCTTCGGGTACTCCAAGAAATTCTGCTAACTGATAAACCTGAGTTTTAAATAAATGTGCAATTGGTTTAATATCAGCACCACCATCACCATACTTTACAAAAAATCCCTGCTCGTGTTCATTTTTATTTCCTGTTCCAATAACAGCAAAGTTTTTAGCTTCGGCATGATAATATAACATATTGGTTCTGCTGCGCTGCTTAAAATTTGATGCTGCAACAATTTGCAAATATTCCGCTAACGGGATTCTTTTTGATTGTTGTGTTCCGTCTTGTGAGATAATAGTTAAATAAAAAAGATTTAATTTTCCTTTGGCTTCTTTGTCAGAATTCAGTACAATTTTCATTTTATAGGTTTTAGGATCGTACTCCGGAAATACATTTTTAACGGCTTCATCTCTTCTTTTATAACATCCAAAACCATTTACGGCATCAGTAATGTCTTCCAGAATATATGGTACTTTAAATTTTTCACATAACACAGTTGCTAATTGTTTACTTTCGGGACTTGAGTCTTTTTCGGGCATCATAACTGCCAACACTTTCTCGGGTCCAAAAGTTTTTGCACAAAGTGCAAGTACAACTGATGAATCAATACCGCCGCTGACACCTACTACAGCTCCACGTTTCTTTAATTTAAATGCAACAGCATCCTTTAATTCAGAAATTAATCTTTCAGTTTCTGCATTTGCATCTAAGAAAATTGTGTTCATTGAAAAACTCATCATTACTCCAATATTAATTAAGGATACTTCTTCTGTCTATAAATGTTTTAAAATTATAATCTGAAGGAACATCTAATTTTTTGTGATTTATAAAATGCTTGTTAAGAAATTGAGTGGAAACTATTCCGGCAAGTGCCATGTTATCAAGTTCACTCAATGTTTCAGATTTTACAGCTTTTTTTAATAAAAGATTTACCTTATCAGGATCAAAAATTCCTGCAAGTGAGATATCTCTAGATGATAAAATTGAGTTTAAATCCAAAAATCTATTATTGATAAAACTATTTTTAATCGGTGCACGGTATGGATTTTTAGGTCTATTTGTAATACGCTCAGGTAATAAATCTCTGAATACTTTTTTGAGTAAATATTTTTCGTTTAATCCTCTAATTTTATATCTTGATGGCACCGTTGCCATATACTCAATTATACGGTGATCGAGATAGGGAACACGAAGCTCCACAGAATTTGCCATCGCCATTCTATCACCCTGCGAAGACAATAGATAGCCGCTCATAAAAGTAATGATTTCAAGATATTGTGCTTTGTAAACATAATCCCAATTATCAAAATCTTTTGGAAGGATACTTTTAAAATCATCAAATGAATTGTAACCGCCAATCTGCTCTTTTAAATCATCCGAAAAGAAATTCTTTAAACGTAAATTATTATTCCATCTAACAATATGAGAGAAAAATGCATTACCCGGGTCATCAATACCAAGTTTAAAAAATGCCTGTAGTGTTTGAGCTAATCTTTTATCCTTAAAAATATATGGATAAAGTTTTTGCAAAAGCTTTGGTCTGTATAGAGAGTTTGGATAAACAGACCAGAATTTTCTGATCTTTGTTTCTTTAAAAATATTATAGCCGCCAAAAATTTCATCAGCACCTTCACCGGTAAGAACAACTTTGTATCCTTCATCTCTAACTTTTTTTGAAAGCAGAAAAAGTGGAACCGGAGCTGCCCGGATTATAGGTCTCTCTCC
>DASVGS010000123.1:0-2035 GCA_036379435.1 Ignavibacteriaceae bacterium | reverse complement strand
AAATCGATATTTGAAGAAAGCAAAGGGAATGCATCTGCAGGGTTTGGAAAAGCATATTGTAAAGAGCCAAGAAGTACTTCAGGTCCTAAATCAAACTCGTGATTTCCAAGTGTCATCGCATCAAGCCCTAATGCACTCAATAATTGAAGTTCTGGAACCTGAAAATATTTGTTGAAAAAAACATCCCCAATTGAAATATCTCCTGCGTGAAGGAATAAAACGTTCGGTTCTGTCATTTTTGACATTCCGACTAAAGTAGCAACTCTGGAAATACCGCCTAATGTTCCTTTTAGATTTGCATCTCGCGGGCCAATTGCTTCTAATGTTGAATGTGAGTCATTGACATGTAAAATTGTCAAGGTATCAGGCTGCGATAGGACAATAGTTGAAAATATAAATGAGAAAAAAATAATTGAAAATAATTTTTTCATTTTGCTTCTCCTCTGTTTAATGATAATAAATTGTTTACGGCATTAAAATCATAAACACAAAGAGTTTAGTTGTCATGAAAATGTAAAAAGTCAAAAAAGGGGGAAATTGGAAGAAAAGAAGGTATTTAATTATCCAGTTTTATCTTAGAAAAGAAGTTAAAAAAGGCATTTTCAGAATTTTTAATTCTGCGCTCTTTAGTTAAAATAATTTCTCTTCTTGATCCCTTTGGGAAATATCTCCAGTGAACCCTGGAATATGTATTTGCACATTTTTGAGTGTGTTTAATCATATACTCAATTGGATCTGGTTCACTGTTATTAATTAAATAAAGTTCAATTTCATATATCACCTCTTTAAACATTTCTTCACGTTGTCCATTGGTGATGGCAGAAGAAAAAAGAAATTCAACGACAAATTTTTTATTATTTGTAATTCCAATTCTTACAACAGGTACGGGTTCAAAACCATATTTCAGTTCAAAGTACCTTTCGCTTGTATCAACAATTCCAATTATCCATTCCCAGTAATTATTGTTCATTAGAATTAACCAGCTTTTTAAGTGGATGAGCTTCGGTGTTAAATACAATTTTGTTTAAATCAAGTGTTTCTTCAGGAGCAAAAATTAAGTAAAGATATTTTAATGTTTCTGCAATAAAAAAGCTTTCCATCGAATCAGTTTTTTCTTTACTCATAACATTTTTTAATGCAGCAAATCCCTCATCAATTTTGCAGTATTTGATTATGCTGTCAAAAAAAGTTTTTCCCATTTCTAAATATTTTGGATTTTTAGTTTTACGATAGAGATAAAAAGCCGATTCAATATTTTCCGGACGCAAAATATAATAAGGGGATTTCACTTCAAAGTTTATGTAATCAATTTCTTCCGGTTCAATTCCAAAGTGTGTCCACATTCTGAAACAATTTTTTTGAATTTGTTCTGCTGTCTCAATGTCACCTCCAAGAGAAAGCA
Source organism: Ignavibacteriaceae bacterium (assembly GCA_036379435.1). Classification (GTDB taxonomy): domain Bacteria; phylum Bacteroidota; class Ignavibacteria; order Ignavibacteriales; family Ignavibacteriaceae; genus IGN3. Next base: position 633 of record DASVGS010000123.1, on the reverse strand, counting down.
TCGCTGGCATAAAAGCATCTAAAGCGCCAAATAACCTGCCGGTCTTTTTTCCTGAATTCATATCAACGTGTGTATACCAAATTCCGGTCTTTACAGAATCTATAAGATATTTGTTTACCGCAGTTATGCTTTCATCGTACATTTTTTTAAAATCTTCATCACCAAAGAGCAAATAAGCTTTTATTAGATATTCATAATATGAATCAATCATACCGCTTATATGACTTTCTTTGTTCTGCCATTCACCGGTTTCAACATTTATTGTTGTGCCGACCAATCCGATTTTAGATCTTCGATTAAATACTTCATTTACGGCATGCTTTGCTTTATCATAATAAATAGAATTTCCTGTTAGTTTACTCAGCATTCCAAATTCAAGCATCAAAGTTCCGATTTCAGCGGGATTGCTTATTTTATCTTTCACTTCACCGGTTTGTAAATTTACATATCGGTATGGCATTCCCGTCTTTGAATCAAATACAGGAAGCAACCTGTTTCCCAAATCTTCTGCCAGCTCTAAGAATCTTTTATCTCCATCAAGTTGATAAGCCGAAATTAATCCGCCAAGCAAACGAATTGTAATTTCAAAATTTTGGACGAAGAAATTTTTGTTAAATGAAAGATTATTTAATA
>DASVGS010000122.1:0-3924 GCA_036379435.1 Ignavibacteriaceae bacterium | reverse complement strand
CGATGCCTGCATAGATGTTTGAAGTGAAAAAGCTGTATCTCTTAACCCTTCAAAGGATCTTTCCGGATACGTTGGTAAGATTTGTGCAATATTTAAATTTGCATAGAGGATAAAAAAAGAAAACAGGACTATTTTAATTTTATTCAAGTTTTAACCAATATTGTGAGAAGTAGAAATTTTAAATCAGATTTAAATTTTGATATTCAATATAAATTAAATCATATCTTAAGTGAAATTTTTCTTAAAGAAACTATAGTAACAAGTATCCCAATTATTGGACCAAGAGCTAACAATAAAATTATAAATTCAAACTTTTTAGGAAATACATCATTAATAATTATTAACAATTCTGAAACATAAACATATAGAAACCATGCAATCCCAAGAGCTATTAAACCAGCAAGCAATCCTGTTAATGCACTATTTAATATAATTGGCATTTTAATAGTGGATAACTTTGCACCAACAAATTTCATCGTTTCCAGTTCTGAATACTTTGAATTAAGAATTAATCTTACAGTACTGTACACAAGATAAAGTGATACTAAAAATATTAATCCTGTTAACACAAAAACATAAATTTTTGCCCTGTCTATATAACTTAATATTTTCTGATAAAAATCCTGTCTAAAAATTACTTCATCCGCCCAGTTAAAACCGGAGAGATTACTAATGACTTTTTTTATTGAGTCGCTGTTAGCGTACTGAGATTTTAGTTTTAAATTAAAAGAAGCTGGTAAAGGATTATAATCAAGAATTTTTCTAAAATCCTCTCCTGTTTCCTTAATAAAAATTTCAGCCGCCTTTTCTTTATCAATATATTCTGATGACTCCAGATAGCTCAATTCAGTTAATTCTGATTTAATTTTTTCTAAATCTGATTCTGAAATATTATCCTTTATAAAAACACTGATTATAATGTTACTTTTTAATTTATCCTCAAAATGATTTGAGAACCGGATTATAAAAACTGAAATTGCAACTAATATTACAGAAAGTGTAATAGATGTTAATGCAAGTAAAAAAGAGAATTTTGATCTTGCAATTAATTTTAGTGCTTCTTTAAACCAGAATAAAATCATTATGTAATTTTATTAAAATATTTTTAAAAGTTGGATTCATCTATCCATTGATCTATCTGCCAGACACCGGATTCAGTATCTTTTTTAAAGGCAAGATTAACTCTTCCATCAACTCTAACAACATCTGTAGGATTAAATGTTATTGTAAGATTAAAACTACGCACAATATTGGCAGCAAGTGAATCTTGAGTTATAAGAATAATATTATTCCAAATTAATTCAAGCCGCTGAGCATTTTGAAAAAGTCCGTAAGTTGTTCTCATTTCTTCATCTCTTCCCCAGGTAACATCAAACCCCTGATCATAATCGCGATATGTAAAGGTAAAATCATTGGTAATCAAACCACTGTAAATAGTTGTATCCTTAAAAGTGTAAGCATATTGAAAATTCTGAAAAACTCCTGTAATATCTTTCTGATCTGAAACAGGTGGTTTAATATCGCTGGTGTTATCATCCAATTTTGGGGCAAATGGATTTGTACACCCTAAAAGATTAATGAATAACAATATGGCAATTAAACTTTTAATAAAGGCTGCCTTTTAATTCACTCCAGCTTGGTAATGTTTGCCCTTTTGTATCTTTCCAAAAATAGATTACCCACTCAGAGCGCGAATCTCTTAACATATTAAACTGCAGTGTACCTGCATAATTTGCTGCTAATGGATCTCCTGATGGTACTGGCAGATTTAAGAAATATGTTGCCGTGTAGATTAACGAATCGCCGCTTAAATTGCTGTAACTTTCATTGGACATTGAAAGTGAAATTGGAAAATCAGACGGAACTTTGTTTATAACACTGCTGAAATATCTTTTTTCTTCGTTAAGACCCCAGCCTTGCAGAAAAATCTGGTACAATAACACCGCCTCACTTGAGGCAGAAAATTTAAAATCACGTTGAGAAAAAATCGTATCAACAAAACAGGATATATAATTTTGTAAATTTTTATCCGATAATGAATTCTTCAAATTAGCAATTACAATTGAGGGTTCTACGGGAGGTTGGAAATTACTTCTTGATTGATCAGGGTTTTCAGCATTGCGAGTAGTAAAGAGATCGCAGGAAGTAAAGACACTTAAGATAAATAATATTGCTGCTAACTTTTTCATTTTTTGCAAATCAATATCAGTCTGGGAGAATTTTTTTGATCAAAATTATTACCAAGAAAATCACCAAATGTTTTATAAATATCAAATCCAATATTTTGGAGCACATTTATCAATTCGTCCTTTGTAAACAATCTTACTGATTCTTCGTATTCATTTAATTTTCCATCCTGCACAATCACGATTTTCTTTTCAACTCTTTTGTTTTTTATTTTTCTGTATTGGTGGACTTTAACATCATTTATAACATCATCAGAAAATTCTACTAAATTATTTATAAGATAATCTGAGTTAAAAAAATCAAGGACAAAAATTCCTTCTTTAGCAAGTAAGTTGTATGCTTTTTTGAGTACAGAAAAGTTTTCTTCATCGTTTTCAAAATATCCAAAACTTGTAAAAAGATTTAAGACAAGGTTAAATCTTTCATCTGTTTCAAAACTTCTTATATCCGAATGAATAAATTTAATTTCTAAATTTTCAAATTTTGCTGACCGTTCAGCAATTGATAGAAGATTTTCGCTGAGATCTACAGCTGTTACACTAAAATTTTTTCTTGCAAGAATAACAGCATGCCTTCCGGTACCGCAAGCCATATCAAGAATTTTTGAGCCCTCAGGAATTATTACATTTTCAAGAATTAATTTTATATGCTTCTCAGCATCAATCTCATTATGCCGTTGATATACACTAATATATTCCTGCGTATTAAACCAATCCTTAAACCACTCTGATTTCATAGATCAATTCTGTTCAACATAGCTCTGCCGATAGTAGCTTCATCAGCAAATTCCAGATCACCACCAATTGGAATTCCACGAGCTATCCTTGTAACCTTAACATTTAATGGTTTTATAAGTCGGGCAAGATAAAGTGATGTTGTTTCGCCTTCCGTATCAGGATTTATAGCTAGTATTATTTCCAAAATATGCTCGTTCTCAAATCGTGTGAGCAGTTCTTTAATTTTTAAATCGTGAGCTGTTACACCGGAAAGCGGTGACAAAACTCCCCCAAGTACATGATAAAGTCCATTGTACTCATTAGTTTTTTCGATAGCAATTACATCACTTGCCTCTTCAACAACACAAATTTTTGTTGTATCCCTTTTTGCGCTCTGGCAAATTTCGCAAAGATCGTGTTCTGTAATGTTAAAACATCTTTTACAGAAATGTAATTTTGTTTTAAGATCTGAAATAGATTTAACAAGTTTATCAACAGAATCCTGATCATTCTTTAAAATATTTAAAGCTAATCTCTGAGCAGTTTTTTTCCCTATTCCCGGTAGTTTGCTTAACTCTTCAATCGCTATTAAAAGTGGTTCTGCTATTTGCAATTTAAAATCCCGGAATATTTAAACCCGGAGGTATCATCCCTTTTGTAACCTTCGCCATTTCATCCTCAGCTAATTTATTTGCTGATTGTAAAGCTTTATTAACTGCAGCAACTACTAAATCTTCAAGAATTTCTTTTTCTTCGGCATTAATCACCTGCGGATCTATCTCGATTGATATAAGTTCTTTCATTCCATTAGCTTTAGCTTTTATCATTCCGCCGCCAGCTTCTTCGGTAACAGTCATATTTCCAAGTTCACCCTGAACGCGCTGCATCTCAGCCTGCATTTTTTGCACCTGTTTAAGCATTCCCTGCATTCCGCCTTTCATAAAACACTCCTATATAATTGATTTTTTCTGATTTTTGGCAGTCAAATATAATATAAACGATTGACTTTATGTATTTAATA
>DASVGS010000121.1:0-2635 GCA_036379435.1 Ignavibacteriaceae bacterium | reverse complement strand
ATCTCGATGACTTCTGTAATCGGGTTGTTCTCTAAAAACCCAATTATGCTTATGTTGGAAAGAAAATTTTTTATTAAAATTTGTTTAAGTTCGACCAATTCCATTTTTAATAAGAGAAATATTATTACAACAATTTAAAGTTAGTGTAATGGGATAATATTAAAAACAGGAGAGAAAGCGCTAATGCTAAATCTTTCTTAAGCATTAGCGCAATAAATTTACTTTAAGACCATCATCTTTTTAACAGAAACAAAATTTCCTGCACTTAACCTGTATATATAAACACCGCTTGCTAATGAGCTTGTATTAAAGTCTATTTCGTGATATCCGGTTTTTTGTGGTTCATCAACAAGTGTTTTAATTTGATTGCCAAGAATATCATAAACAGTTAGATTAACATTTTGTAATTCTGGACCCACACTTGGAATTGAGTACCTGATTTTTGTCGTTGGATTAAAGGGATTTGGATAATTTTGCTCTAACTTATATTCAATTGGAAAAGAATACTGTAATATAAATTGCTTAGTTAAGTAAACTGATTGGTTATTGGTAATGATAAACTCAATTGTATCTGCTTTAGTATTACCGATATTGTATTCAACATCAAAAGAAAAAGTAGCTTCTTTTTCTGTTCCCCGGTTAATATTCTCAATCATTTTCTCTGTTTGACTAAAAGTTAGGTTTTGTGAACTACTGATAAGTTTTACTTCAAGATTATTAGCCGATTCTGTTGTAGACACATTGGATAATTCTAAAACTATCACATTGTTTTTTACACCCGGCTTTACTTCGTAAGAATTTTGGGCAAAATTTATTGTTGATATTAAGGTAACAATTAAAATTATTTTTGTTTTCATAATTAATTCCTTTCCTTTTATTTTTTCTATGGACAAGGAGTTGAGTTTTTACTTGCTGTAGCTTTTTTATTAAAAATATTCCAGACAAGATTTCTGCCATCAAAGTTTACTGAGAAAACCTCAAAATTTCTTCCAGGTAAAAAGATTGTTGACTGCCCTCTGTTTTCTGGAGTTGGTGAAAATTTATTATTTGCACCAACAGGAACAAACACACTTTTTGTATTATCATTTCTATAACCAAATTTTGCTGTATAAGAACCGCCGCCATTATTCTTAACGCACTCCACAAGCGGAGTTATTGGCTGCGGCAAAGATGATACTACTGAATAAGTAAGCGTATCTGAGTTTGAACCATAATTACTAATCCATATTGGATAATTACCCGCAGTTGATAAATCTCCTGCGTTTAATTGTATGCTTAATGTTGTATCCGTAAGATATGTTGTTGTTCGTGGCTGATTATTGAAATACGCTTGCGATGAACTTGTGAATAAACCGCCTTTAACAGCAATTACTAAACTTGATGTGTATGGTAATGAAAGTCCCGGAGTGATAGAGTTAAGCTTTAGTTTTGTTAGGTTATATATTTCTGGTTGTGTTTCAAGATTGCGTACATAATATATATCGTTGGGATAATTTTCAAATGTGTAAATTTCCCCATCTTGAGGTAAAGTTAGTGTTTTTAATAAATGACCTGACAACATTTCATACACAAAAAATTTACCTGTATAAATTGCAGATGCAGCACTATCTATAATTTCGGCTATAATTAAATATTCTCCGTTACATGTAAAATATGGCTTGGCAGATCCTTGATAAAAGATAAAATTCGAAGCAGTGTTATCATTAAAATTAACTAACCTGTAATATTTGTCTTTAGTTTCATTCATATAAAATGAGGAAACTATCCCTTTCCCATCCCTTCCTTTAAATAGAGTATACCCATCAGCACTAGGATATCCCCAGTTAGAAAGTCTTTTATTTATAATTTGATTTGTTGAGGTTGAAAAAATCGTAACATAATTTAAATCATCTCTTATAGGGGTATAATTTGTATCGACCGTTAAAAAATATAAGTGATTAAAATTATCTGATGGCGTTACATCAATACCGCCACCACTATATTGAAATGAATAAAGTTCGGTTGCCTGACCAGTTGTTAAATTAATATGAAAAATATTTCCTATCCACTCACCGTTTTGATAGTTTTCACAAGTTAAACCGAATAATTTATTGTCAAAAAAAATTAAGTCGTCAACGCAATCATATATCGCTGGCAAATCATAAAGAATATTTCCACTGTAAATGTTATAGATTAACCAGTTATTCTCTTTAACTATGATTAAAACGGAATCATGTTTAGTTGATATTATTTGATAAATTCTGGTCCCATCATTAAAAATATTTTCGGAAGTATTATTCAAAACATTAATTTTTTGAACATAATCATTTGTAATCTTGTAATACTTAAAAGAATCAATCAAAATAAAATTAGTCGAGTCTGCAACCGGATAAACACTAAAAATATAAGGTTGCGCTACTATTGGAGAAAAGTAAATTATTATTAATAATAAAGTTGTTCTCATGTTGTTATTCCTTTATTAAAGTTTCCTAAATATTTCCCAGACATACATTCCATATCTCAATTTTTTTATTTTCTTTTTTCCATTTTCAAAGTATACTACTTCCCTATCTATTGGTACCTTGTTATTAATTTCCCATTTACCTTCTTTCCATTTATATAAATGTCGACCATTGAATAACTGAAACATAGATTG
>DASVGS010000120.1:0-10618 GCA_036379435.1 Ignavibacteriaceae bacterium | reverse complement strand
GATTAAATCAGTGGAAATCTGTATGATCAGTGTTATCAGCGTGCTATTCTGTTATTTAAATAAAATTTGATAATCTTTTTCTTTTCCCGCTTCCCAATAATTTTCAGGAATAACTTTCCAGTTACCTAGTAATTTTGGTGTAACTAGTTTTTCTTTTTCAATCCACTTCATAAGATAATATCTTAAATCTTTTTCAGTTGAATTGATAACGCGTTTAGACAATTCTTCCTGTGGAATTTTTGCTCCACGCGTTAAATGTCCGCCACCACCGTTTCCGCGGTACGAATTTACGGCAACTTTATAAGTTTTATCTAAGTCAAAATCTTTCCCGTTTGAAAAACTTTTAATTATCACTCTTGATCCAACCGGTTTTGTTACATCAACAGTATAATTAATTCCTGCCGCCGACTCAAAATTATAATAGCGTTCTTCAAGCTCCGGTGTTTTGGTTCGTTCGGAATATTTAATGTTTCCGTTCTCATCAAGCTTAAACTTTAACAGATGATCGTTTTCGTTTTTCATCTGGTTAAACCAATTGCCATAAGAATACTCAAGATAATCTTTTATTTCCTGTCCGCTTAATTCCATTGTGTAAAGAAGATTTTCATACCTGTAAAGATCGAACATATCTTTAACATACACTGTTCCCTTTTCTATGCTGGCATTAAAAGAAAGTGGTGCAGAGAAAGAAACATCAGCATTAGTAAGATTAAGTTGTATGGTGTGAATGAGATCGACAAACTTTGAAGGCCCAAACAAGGCATCGCGAGAGGAAACTGTTTCTGTGAATTCACCAACGGGTCGGGAAACATATTCTTTTACTTCCTCAAAGTTTTTTTCATATCTTGTCATAAAATCGGGATCAGGCGGATAATTCTTCATATCGATCAAATTGCCGGTTATTTCTTTTTTATCATAGATCATACACACCTTATCATAATTTAAAATATAATTAGCTTCCGCAATATTTCTTGCGCCCGCTGTTGTTCCAAGAATTAAAACATCTTTGCCGGAAGGGCTTTTCGTTTTAAAATTCCAGCCCGCATGATCATGACCGACAAATATCAGATCAAAGCCATCTACTTTTTCAGCAACGAGTCTGGATGCGTTTTCATTTTTATAAGTGTTCTGGTTTTCATCATTATAGGTATAATCAACCCCCGCATGAAAAAGACCTATCATAAAATCCGGTTGTTCCGTTTCTCTTATTTTCTTTACCCATTTTTGTGCGGTTTCTATCATATCGTCAAAACGTATTCCTGACCAGATCTTTTCTGGCAGCCATTGTGGTATTGCGGGAGTTATCAAACCAAGAATTGCAATTTTAACTCCGCCTCTTTCAATAGTTGTGTAAGGCTTAAAGTACGGTTCGTTGGTTGAAGTGTTAATCGCGTTGGCTGCAAGCCAGGGAAAATTAATTTCTTTATTGAACTTATCGTAAACATTGTGTCCTGTTTCAATATCGTGATTCCCGACTGTGCCGGCATCGTAATTCATATAATTCATTACATCAGCATATAGATGTAGTGTGTCTGTTTTTTCAAAATTATAATAATAAACGGTTGGATCTCCCTGAAGAATATCACCATTATCCAGCAGAAATACGATCTGATTTGAATCGGCTCTTTGCTCTTTTAGATAACTTGTAACCCGGGCAAGAGAAGAACCTCTTTCCTTTCCATCCTGAAAATCATAAGGAAAGATTGCCCCGTGAACATCTGAGGTTTCGATAATCTTAACATTAACTGTTTGAGAAAATGAAACAGTAACTAATAAAAGCGCAACACTAATTTTTAATATGATATTTTTAATCATTTTACTTTTCCGGGAAAATTTGGTTTGTAAGATAATAAAATGATGGATAACAGATTATGAAAAAGGCGATCTGCATGGATCGCCTTTTATAAATTTATTTATCTCTTTTCGTAGGGCGGTTGTTTTGGATAAACATAAGGATTTTCTTTATTTAATCGCATTACCTCTTCGATAGCTTTTTCAAGCTGATTATCAACCCCGACTGAAAGTTTTGAATAATCTTCTGGCACGTTTATATCGGGATCAACACCATGGCCTTCTTTAAACCATGTTCCATCCTGATTATATTGCCTGAAAGTTGGAACAGTAATCATTCCTCCATCAATTAATGTTGGTGCCCCGGAAATTCCTATCAGTCCGCCCCAGGTTCTTGAACCAATTAGAGGTCCGACGCCTGCTTTACGGAAAAAGTCTGGGAAGGCATCACCACCTGAGCCGCTCCAGCCGTTAATTAACATTACTTTAGGGCCATAATTTGCGAAAGCCGGATACTGCCAGTTTTTTCCATCTCTAACAGCAAAAAAAGCAAGTGGTTTTCTATTTAACAATTCAACAAATCTATCAGGAATTTGTCCACCGTCATTAAATCTTTCATCAATAATTAATCCTTCTTTTGTAAACTGTCCGCTAAATTGTCTAAAGAGCTCATCCTGCCCATCGATGCCCGTACTGGGGACAAATATATATCCTATCTTTCCATTTGTTGCTTCATCAACTCGTTTTCTTTTCGATTCAATCCATTCAAGATTTCTTAATCGTGTTTCGCTGGATAAAGTTTTAACAATAATATTCCAGGAACCATCAAACACAGGCTTATCGTTGATAGTTAGTTCAATTGTTTTATCTGCAAGTCCTTCAAAAGCAGCCCACGGATCCTGCGTAACATCTATAGCTTTACCATTAACAGCAAGCACGTAGTTGCCTTCTTTAACTTTTAATCCGGAAGCCAACAACGGCGAACGAATTTCAGTATCCCAATCCGCACCGTTTACAATTCTTTTAATTCTGTAAGCACCATTGTTTAATTCCCAATCAACACCAAGATATCCCACTGGTCTTTGCAGAGGAGTTTCATCATCGCCGCCGCCGCGATAAGTGTGTGAAGCATTAAGCTCAGCGATAAGTTCTCCCAGCACAAAATTTACATCACCACGGGTTACGGCATTATCAATCAATGCGCCGTATTGTTTTCTCATTGCTTTCCAATCTACGCCGTGCATGTTTTTATCATAGAACATGTCCCGTTCAAGCCGCCACACATCATTAAATATCTGTTTCCATTCTTCACGGGGAACAACAGTCATCTCCATTTGATTTGTCGGGAGCTTTTTATCCAGCTTCTGATCTGGAGCGATATCAACAACAGAATATGAGTTTTGTTTTACGGCCAGAAGTTTTTTTTCATCTGCAGATATTTGAAATGCATCTGCATCATCTACAATTGTTTTTTCTTCTCTTTTATCCAGATCAAAATAACCGATAGTTTTTTTCTTATCAGCGGAACCGCTATTTGGCATGCGGTGAAATATTACTTTGCCGGCAACAGATTGCAGGTTAGCATAATTGCCAGCTTCGGGCGGAAGAATTACAACGCGTTGTTCAAAATCATCAAAATCAATTTTTATTTCTTTTACTTTTGATTCATCCTTTTTTTCTTCCTTCTTTTCATCTTTCTTATTGTCGCCCTTCTTTTCTTCATCTGTTTTAATAGAAGTTGAATCATTCTTTGGGGCAAGCGGTGAGCTGATGTCTTTGGTTAAAGTTACTGCCGCAATCTGAGTTGCATTGGGATATATCCAAGTTCCATCAAAATCACTATAAACAGGTTTAAAATTTCTGTTTGTTAAAAAGAACAAATATTTACCCGAGGGATCAAAAACAGGTTTTGAGTCTTTATAATATCCCGAAGTAACCTGATGAATTTTTTCATCCCTTGTATCATAAATGGCAATTGCAGTGGTAGTGTTTTCAAGATCTTTTGGATAAGCAATATATCTGCTGTCTGAAGACCAGCTAACAGAAAAATTTTCAAGATCACCCTGGTACAACCAGAGCTGTTTATCAACCTTAACAAGGTTCTCTTTAGTTATATTATAAAAATATATAGTCATTGTCTGATCGATAAACGCAACACATTTACTATCCGGCGACCAGAATATTTTATATCTGTATCCTTCACCAAGAGAGGTTAATCTTTTTTCTTTAGATGGATTTTCAATTTCTTTTAAGGTTAATTCATATTCTCCGGAGCGATCGCTAAAGTAAACAACGTATTTACCGTTTGGAGAATATGCAGGATACCTTTCTGCAACCCCGGTAGACTGGGTAAGATTAATTACAGGACCATTTTCAGTTGGAACCGAAAAAATCTCTCCACGTGCTTCAAATAATGTTCTGTTTCCATTATATGATAAAGAAAAACTCTGAATCATCTTTTCTACATTTACATTGCGGGCCAATAACGTTGATTCATCAGTTACAACATTAATTTTTATCTCGTGATATTTTTCCGTTGAAAGATCAAGCAAATAAATCAAACCGCCGGCTTCAAAAACAATATCATCATTTCCGATAGAAGGAAAATGAATATCAAATTCATCAAAGTTGGTTATCTGCCTGCTTTGCTTGCTTGTTAAATCATAGCACCAGATATTATTTCTTTTGTTCTCACCGCGATCGGATAAAAAATAAATTTTATTTCCGCTCCACATAGGAAATTCATCATTAGCAATATTATTGGTAATATTTTCGGCAGTTTTCTTTTCAAAATCATAAATAAAAATATCGGCAGCCATCCCGCCCAAATATCTTTTCCAGGTTCTAAATGCACGGCTAATAGGAGTGTAAGCTATTTTCTTTGCATCGGGAGAAAGGACACCAAATTCAGCATAAGACAAAGGAAGTTTTTCAGGAAGGCCGCCATTTTTAGATACCTGATAGAATTGATTAAAACGTTGTTTTCCACTTTCACGCGAAGAGGCAAAAAGTAAAGAATTACCATCCGGATACCAATCAATTATTCTATCGGGCATCCCATGGTAAGTAATCCTGGTTGGCAATCCACCGAGCGAAGGCATAACATAAACATCCACGTTGCCATTATAATTTCCACTGAAGGCAATTTGCTGTCCATCGGGAGAAAATCTTGCAAGCAGCTCTGTTCCTTTTGCGGAGGTTAATTTGTAAGCGGTACCACCCTCTTTAGCAACAATCCAAACATCACCACCGTATGTAAATGTAATTTGCGTTTTGGATACATCGGGATATTGAAACATTCTTGCATTTACTTGTGCGTTGGTATTGCCAAGTGTAAAGATGAACAGAAATAAAAAAACAAAAAATATGTTTTTCATAAATCCTCTAATCATATTAATTGATGAAATATTATATAAAGATAACCCGGTTATAACGAAAAAATATTATCGGGATAAAGCAACAAATAAAATTAATTAAAATCCGATTAAATTTTGAAATGTTATGCCAGGCGGAAAGATATATAGATGGATGGTAAATCAATATCAAAAAGCACTATGGGCTGAATAGTTTTTATCTGAATTGTTTAGCAAAAACAGAGATTATAATTCTTTAACCCATCGACAAATTAAATCTATTCCATCTATAACATTAGCACAATTTGTATTTAGAAATAATTCATCCGGGGTTTTATATGTCGGAAGAGTTTCGGCTGCAGCAAGTGCTTTCGCGCCATCAAAATCTACATAAGCAATGCGGGCGGTTAATTCATTTTCTGGTCTGCCAAAAACACTACCGGGCAGTACAGCAACGCCGGTATCTTCTAAAAGTTTCAATGTTAATTTATTACTGCTTGTAATTCCCAGTTTTTTAAGTCTAGAAGAGAACCGTTTAAAATTACAAAACAGATAAAACCCACCATCAGGTTTTGGTGCATCAATACCAGCCCTATCTAATTTTTTATGAATAAAAAAGCCTAACGATTTCAAAACTCTTCTTGCATTGCACAGGTATCTTTCTATTCCAATTCCACCTTTAAATGCACTAACCGCGGCGTATTGAATAGGAGCGCTTGTGGATGTAAATGTTTCACTTGCAAGTGATGACATAGCCTCAAGCAGCCAGTTTAAAGAAGCCGGAAAAGTAAACGTACCCAACCTCCAGCCGCCAGCCCCGCACCATTTGCTTAATCCGCTTGATATTATAGTTCCTTCAGGATAAAACTTAGCTATTGAAATATGGTTTCCCTCAAAAGTAAGTTCACCATAAATTTCGTCTGAAAGTAAAACGATACGATATTTTTTTGCAACCTCGGCAAGTTGCTTTAGTTCGTTAACGGAGTAAGTAGCCCCGGTTGGATTGGAAGGATAATTGAGGATTACAATTCTTGGTCTATAAGGATCAGGTTTGCAAAGGTCTTCCAAATCCTTTGGAACAATTCTCCATTTATTTTTTTCATTTGTAGTTAACCACTCAACATTTCTTCCAATAAATTTTGCTTGTGGTGCATAAGAAACCCAACTTGGTGTTGGGATTACCAAATCACCATAATAAACAAACTGAAGTAAAAACATTAATTCCTTTGATCCGGGACCGATCAAAACATTTTCTGCGTTGCGTCTAATATTATTCCTTCTGGAATGATAATCAGCAACCGCACGCCTTAGCTCGGGCAAGCCCTTTACCGGTAAATAATTTTTTTGATGTGCATTAACCTTTAACTCATCAACCACCATTTGTGGAACAGGAAAAGGCGATTGGCCCAATCCGAATTTATATACTTTTCTTCCTTCGTGTAATAACTTGTCAGATATTTCATTAATTAAAAGAGTTGCTGATAGATTCGCACCTCGTACATTTAAATTTAAGCTGATGTCAAAATTATTTTTATTGTTATTATTATTCTTACTCAAAATCGTATTCCACTTCTTCGGGAGACAAAATTTTGTTTAGTTCATCAGTAAAGTAGAATTTCTCCTCACCAAAAGCAGGCTGTAAATCAGTGTACCAGATAGCCTCTTCATCATATTTTGCAAAAAACGGACGCGCAGCCCAATCTGAATTTCTGCCCTGAATCATCCTGAAGGTCATAACTCTTTCATCCTTAACATCTGCAATGCCAAGTATTTGAACTTTACCAGGAAGACAGGACATACTGGGGCCACGAAGAGTTCTGCACACACCGCTGATGGATTGATAAGTTTTCTGAAAGAGTTTCCATGCATCAACAAGCGGAATTGAAAAATAATGCTGTGCGCCGGTGTTTCGTGCAACAAACATATAATATGGTATACAGCCAAGCGAAACCTGTTTCTTTAGCATCTCTATCCAAATGTCAGCCGAATCATTAATGTGTTTTAAAACAGGTGATTGTGTTCTTATAACAGCGCCGGTTTCTAAAATTTTTTCTATAGCTTCTGAAACAACATCCGTACTAAGTTCAACCGGATGATTAAAATGTGCCATAAACGCAAGGTGTTTTCCAGCTTTCTTAACGTCTTTAAAAAGGGTCAGCAAATCTTCAGCATCATCATCAGTCAAAAATCTATAAGGCCAATAACCAAGGGCTTTAGTTCCGATACGTATATTTTTTAAGTTATCAAGATTTGCATCAAGCAGCGGACGAATGTATGTTTCAAGGTGTTTAGTTTTCATTATTAACGGATCACCACCTGTAAACAAAACATCAGTAACCTCTTTATGATCTTTAACATATTTAACAAGAAGTTCTGCCTCCTTTGAAGCAAACTTTAGATCTTCCATTCCTACAAATTGCGGCCAACGAAAACAGAAGGTACAGTAAGCATGACAAGTTTGCCCCTGACTGGGAAAAAACAATACAGTCTGTTTGTATTTGTGCTGCATGCCATAAAGTTTTTCTCCCTCTATCATTGGAACGTTATGCTCAAGTTGTCCTGCCGGGTGAGGATTAAGTTGTAATCGGATCTCGTTAGCGGCATCCTTAATTGTTTGTTTGTCAGCTCCGCTTTTAATTACAGGTTGCATTATTTTATAATGCTCCGGTTTTAACATATCGCGCTGTGGAAATGTAAGCTTAAACATTGGATCATCGGGAACCTTTGACCAGTCTATTAAATTATCTATTACATAATTATTTGTTTTAAATGGAAGAACAGAACCAACCGTTTCTATTGCTTCAATCAAATCTTCTGATATTGATTTTATCTGGGGGATGTTTTTGAAGTTGTGAAGCATATATGAATTGTACTTCATACGCCATCTCCTTTCGGGTTTGTGTGACTAATTTAAAAATTAGACTTGATTATGATTTGAGTTTTTTTGCAAGATAATAAATTCACGAAGAAAATCAAGGCTAAACAAAATTTTCTACAAACCATTTGTGAAGCGGATACATATCTTTAAATATCCTAAAAGAAAAATCAACGGGATCATTATTAATTAATTCATTAAAATTTTTACTTTCATAAAAAAGATAAAGCCCGCTGTGCAGAAGTAAATGGTTATATTTATAGTTTGGATCAAACCCGCGTGGAGTTTTTTTATAAGTTTTTCCACCCAGCTCAAAAATTTTTTTCTTTTGCAGTTTTGAAATAACATCATTCAGCTCTTTCCCGGCTACAGGATCCGAAACAAGTTGTCTGTATTTCTTTAGTTGATCACCTGTAAACTGATACATTCCCGCACCAAGAAAAAACAGTTTTGGTTCGATATGGAAATAGAGTCCGGAGCATTCCATTTTCTTTCCGCGTCCCTCCCAAAAGTACAATCCAAGATTTGTTTTAAATGGAGATTTATTTTTGCTAAACCTTACATCGCGATAAAGTCTGAAAATTGATTTATCAATTTTAGGTATAGCATTTATGTTTGGAGATAATTGAAAAAGTTTTTCACCAAGATCAATTACAAACTGTATTGCCGGCTGCAGCAGTTCAAGATCATATCTAACCCGGTTTTTTTCAAACCACACTTTGTTATTGTTTTTGGACAAAGCTGTTAAAAATTTTATAGTTGATTGGGGAAAAGAAATTTCGTTTTTCATAATTATTACTTTAGATATAATATTTTAATTGATTGCCTTACTTCTCCGGAGATTAATGTTAAAAAATAAATACCACTGGAAATATTTTTATAATCATGTGAAGGATTAAATGTAAATTCATAAACACCCGGGTAGAAATCCTGATCAACCAGCGTCAAAATTTCATTGCCCAGAACATCATATAGCTTTATTTGGGCGTGGGCTGGAAGATCGAAATCCGGGGTTGCAGAATAAACATAAAAAGTAGTTTTTTCCGAAAAAGGATTTGGATAGTTATGTCCAATTTCAAAAGTTGGTTTATCAGGCGCATACTTTTTATCAGAAATATATTTTAACAGCACGCCATCTTGTCCGCAAGCATATCCCGTGTATTTATCAACAAACTGAAGATCATACACTACTGTGCTATCAAAAAGAAACTGTTCAACCCATGTATTTCCACCATCCGTTGAATTTAAAAATTTATAACCTGCAGCAGACCATCCTTCATTTTGATCCAAAAAATCAATAGCGTATGAGATTCCAAACATTGGTAAATCATTAAACTCCCACGAAACACCCGCATTTGTTGTTTTTATTAATCCAATCGGATATAGCATTTCCGGGTCACCGGAAAGTGAAATTGCATTTAAAGAATCAAAAATAAAAACATCATAAATTTGATCCGGACTTAATCCTATTGATGTCCAGGTATTCCCCCCATCTGTAGTTCTCCAAATAACTCCGGCAACATCAACTCTACCACCGCAAGCATAACCAAATGTTTTGCTGTAAAAAGAAAATTTATTAACAGGCAAAGTTGAAACACCACCGGGTTCAATAAAAGCATTAAACCATGATCTTCCTCCATCGGTAGTTTTTTTTATTCCATTACCTCCCAATAGTCCTGTGTTTTCATCAAAGAAAAGAATTGTTGAATAGATTTGATTAGCGAAAAACACAGAGTCTGAAATCCATGTATTTCCGCCGTTTGTTGTTTTTAAAATTGTTGTACCAAAGGGAGCTGTTGCAGGATATGTTAATGCCCAACCATAATTTATATCGCTAAAAAATATATCAACGATAGGTGTTGTTACAGTACTGTTTTGAATATTCCAGCTTTTGCCCCCATTGGTAGTGTTAATTATTTTTCCACCAAGGCTAACAGCCCAGCCATTATTTTCATCAACAAAATAAAGTCTTCTTAATGTTTCGTTAGTTGGTGATATTAATTTAGACCAACCAGCCGGTTCCTGAGCAAAAGTATTTGTTAATAAAAACAAAAAGAACAGAGAATAAATAAAAAGTTTTAATTGCATTTTTTAAGGCGATAAAATACGTTTTAATAGAATATAATAACGCCCTTAAATTAAATGCATTCTTATAAATATTAAAGGAAGTTCTGTGCAACTATCCTTTTTCAAGTATTGATGATGAAGGAATTTTTCCTGCAATAGAAGCCTTGTAAAATAAATTACATAGCCTTTTAACTCTATCGCTTTCATCATAAACAGCTGCCCGTTTGACAGCAAAAATTCCCCGGGCATCTCCAATTTTACAAAGAGAAAGAGCCGCAAGAATTCTTATCTCTTCACATTTTGCATTGTGCAGTAAAGAAAGAAGAGGGACCACTCCTCGCTTGCAACAGAGTTCACCCATCATATATGTGCTTGAAGCACAAAGACCTCTGTTTGATGAATTCATTCCGATTAACAGATTTTCGGATATTTGATTCGCGTCAGTTTGTATTGAACGCATCGGTACCGGTTGAGGAAGCAGACTTGCGCTGAATAGAATGACGGTTATGAGAACAACAGAAACAAGTGTATA
>DASVGS010000119.1:0-4378 GCA_036379435.1 Ignavibacteriaceae bacterium | reverse complement strand
CGGAAACAGCGCAAGGAATTTTTGTTAACTTCTTAAATGTACAAAGTTCATCACGACAAAAATTACCATTTGGTATTGCCCAAATAGGAAAAGCATTTAGAAATGAAATCAATACAAAAAACTTTCTTTTCCGAACAAGAGAATTCGAGCAGATGGAAATGCAGTATTTTGTAAAACCTGATTCCGCAAAAGAAGCATACGAATACTGGAAAGCAGCAAGACTTGAGTGGTTCAAAAGACTTGGAATGACGGCAACAAAACTTCGTTATCACGATCATATAAAACTTGCACATTATGCTGCTGCCGCTGTTGATATTGAATATGAATTTCCATTTGGCTGGGGTGAAATTGAAGGAATCCATAATCGAACAAATTATGATCTTAGCAGACATGAAGAATTTTCCGGTAAATCATTAAAATATTTTGATGATGAAAGCAAAGAAAAATTTATTCCATACATTATAGAAACATCTGCCGGTGCAAGCAGAAGTTTTATGGCATTTTTAATTGATGCTTATTATGAGGAAGAAGTTAATGGTGAAACAAGATCGGTCTTAAGATTTCATCCAAAACTTGCGCCTATAAAAGCAGCAATCTTTCCATTAGTTAATAAAGATGGAATGCCGGAAATTGCACGTGAAATAGAAAAAGATCTGCGTAAAAACTTTAAAGTTTTTTATGATGATAAAGGAGCAGTTGGAAGAAGATACCGCAGACAGGATGAAGCCGGAACTCCGTTTTGTATAACCGTTGATACTCAAACAATGGAAGATAAAACTGTGACTGTTCGTGATAGAGATACTATGGTGCAGGAAAGAGTTGCAATCGATCAGTTAACAAGATATTTGAGTGATAAACTTTTAAGTTAATATTGAATGTTAAGTGTTAAACCTGCTTGCAGCAGGCAAGTTTTCAATTAAGGCGATTTTAAGAGTCGCCTTTTTGTTTTTCACTTGTTTATATCATCAATCATTAAAAAATTGTATAGTAATTTTTTAAGGTAATATGAAAAAAGCATTTCTGTTTATATCGCTGTTCAGTCTTTCTGTAGCTGCTCAAACATCAAATTTCGATTCTCGTGTTAGTGATGGAATCAAGCAAATTTATAACATCAAGTTTACAGAAGCTGAAAAAACCTTCCGATCAGTAATGGCGGATTATCCAAAGCATCCTGCCGGAAGATTTTTTCTTGCGATGATTGATTGGTGGAAAATACTTCTCGATCCGGAAAATGAATCTTATGATGAAGTATTTTTTCAGAAGATCGAAGATGTAATTTATCAATGTGATCAGATACTGGATAAAAATCCAAAAGATGTTGATGCTTTGTTTTTTAAAGGCGGAGCAATTGGATTTCGTGGAAGACTAAGAGCATTCCGCGAAAGCTGGTTAAAAGCCGCTGATGATGGGCGTGAAGCGCTTCCAATTGTAGAACACGCTGCTTCACTGGATCCGAATAATATGGATGTACAGCTTGGTTTTGGAATTTATAATTACTATGCTGAAGTTATACCGAATGAAAATCCTTTAATAAAACCGCTTATGATTTTTTTCCCATCCGGTGATAAACAGAAAGGAATTCAACAATTAAAAAACACCGCATTCAATGGTAAGTTTGCAAAGTATGAAGCACGGTATTTTTTAATGACTCTTTACTATCGCTATGAAAATAATGCTTCTATGGCGGATGAATATGCTAAATTATTAAGCGATGATTTTCCTGATAATCCCGTTTTTGAAAAATGGCGGGGAAGAATTGCTGTTAGAAGAGGAGATAATCTTTTAGCTGATTCAATTTTTACTGATGTACTTACAAAAGCAGACAAAAATTATCCAGGGTACAAAACATCAGCATCAATTCGTGAAGCTACTTATTACCTGGGAAATAATTTAAAAAATTCCGGACAATTGGATTCTGCCAAATCATATTTTGAAAAATGTATTACCGAATCAAAAAAGATTGATGAAGAAGGGGAGGAATCGGGCTTTCAGGTAAATGCTTATCTGTTTCTTGCGCAAATGTCAGAGTCCTTGGGTAAAAAAGATGAAGCTGTAAGGCTTTATAAAAAATTGTTAGATATAAGAGATTATGGAAATTCTCATTCGATTGCAGAGAGTAATTTGAAGAAATTAAAAGTGGGAAATTAAGTTATTTCAAAATTGTCATTCCCAAGTAAGTGGGAATCCATTTTAAAAGCAATTCCTAGATTCCCGTTTTTACGGGAATGACATAAAACAAAAATTTAGAACTATAGTGAAGTGGAAACGCCAACTCTATGTAATCCGCCGACAGAACCGAGCGATGAGTAGGCATAATCGAATTGATAATCAGAAACTTTAATTCCCAATCCGGCATTAAATCCTGCTATACCTGCTGTTGTTCCAATCTTAAATTCTGATCTTCGTTCATTATCATAACCTAACCTTAATTTCATAACCTTGCTTAAGGTAAATTCAGCACCAACAGTAAAAGCTTTAAAACGCTGTGCAAAATCATCACGTTTCTGGTTTAGTTTATGGAAATCTACGGAAAGACGCAGAGGAAGATTTTCTAATCTTTTAGATAATCCTACAACAACATCAATTGGTAAATCCTCTGTTGTATTGTAATATTTTGAAAGTTGTCCGCCAAGATTTAGCACAGCTAATCCAAAATTCCAGTTATTATCAGGTACAGCAAAGTGTAATCCTAAATCCAACGCCATTGCGGTTGAAGAACGTGTTTCAATTCCCGAGTAAATAAATTTTACATTAGCACCATAATAAAAATTATCATCAAGCTGATTTGCATATCCAAGAACAAATGCAAACTCACCGGCTCCAAATTGCCCGGTTTTTGTTCCAAACTCATCTGCCCCTTCAAAATTACCATAGTTGATATATTTTATTGCTGCACCAAATCTTCCAACGCCTTCAAATCCTGTGGAATAAGCAAGACTAGCGAGATTTATATCCATTAAATGTTTTACAAAAGAAAAAGATGCCGGATTACCCTCAAGTAAATTTAATCCGGCAGGATTATAAAAAATTACGTCTGCATCATCATTGTTGGAAACAAAACTTCCGCCAAGAGCGCCTGCACGGGCACTGCCGTCAAGACGAAGAAAATCAAAAGTGTTTTGACTGAAAGTATTGCTGCTAAATATTATTAAGGAAAGAGATAAAAAGATGACCTTGTACATTAATTCTCCTAAATTTCATTAGCTATTTAACTATATCATAAAATAAAGGCAAGGGGAAATTGGTTTCATAATTCAAAAATCAAAATTAAAAATTCAAAAATCGGGTAAACTTAATTTTATTCAGTTGATAAGACGATCTTTATTGAAACCAGGGTGCTTGAAATCTCATCTAAACTTAGTGAATCCGGTTTAACTTGATTCATCAGGATTAAGAATTTAACTTTGAATTGTAAAAAAACGGAGAAAAGATATAAAATGAACGGACTTAAAACAGTATTTCTAATGTCTGCAATGATGGCTCTTTTTCTGCTTGTTGGTTATGCAATCGGCGGAAAATCAGGGATGACAATTGCATTTGTTTTTTCATTAATTATGAATTTCGGTTCTTACTGGTTTTCGGATAAAATTGTTCTGACAATGTACAGGGCACAACCAATTACCAGGGAACAATCGCCAAAATTTTATGATATGGTTGAACAGTTAGCACAAAATGCAAATCTGCCAATGCCAAAGGTTTATATAATTAACGATCCAACACCAAATGCATTTGCAACAGGAAGAAATCCGCAGAATGCAGCTGTTGCAGCTACAACGGGTATATTACAAGGATTGAATAATGATGAGCTTGCCGGAGTAATGGCTCATGAATTGGCACACGTTAAACACAGAGATATTTTAATAAGCACAATTGCTGCAACACTAGTTGGAACAATTTCTTACATTGCTCAAATGGCAGGATGGGCTGCAATGTTTGGAAGAGGAAGTGACCGGGAAGGCAACGGATTGGGCGGTCTGGTTTTGATAATTCTTTCTCCAATTATTGCAATGCTTTTGCAAATGTCTATTTCAAGATCACGTGAATTTGCAGCAGATGCAGGTGGTGCAGAAATTAGCGGTAATCCATTAGCGCTTGCCTCTGCATTACAAAAAATATCGCGGGTAAACCAGGTTCAGCCAATGAGAACTACAAATCCATCTACCGCGCATATGTTTATTATAAATCCTTTGTTTGGTGGAATGGGAAAGCTTTTTTCAACACATCCGCCGGTTGAGCAGAGAATTGCAAAGCTTCAGGAAATTGCTTCAGGAAGAAGATAGACAATTACTGATCAACTTGATAAAGAAACTCTTTCTGACAATATTTGAGTTAAGATGAAACAAAATTTAATTCATATAAGCGGAGTGATGACAAAATC
>DASVGS010000118.1:0-5516 GCA_036379435.1 Ignavibacteriaceae bacterium | reverse complement strand
TGTCTTTTTTATGATTAATTTTTTCAAATCTATCTAATAAAAATTCCTCTGCATCCGTTTGGACAAAATATTTTTCCTTGTGGGCAAAGATTTTAAATATCTCAGTAAGTTCTTCACTCGTATAATCGTCAAATGTAAATTTGTGAGTAAAACGGGATTTTAGTCCCGGATTAGATTCCAAAAATTCTTGCATCAACAACGGATATCCTGCTGCGATTACAAAAAATTTATTTTTATAATCTTCCATACGTTTCAAAATTATATCAATCGCTTCTTGTCCAAAATCCTGATTACTGCGTTCTCTTTTTAATGAATAAGCCTCATCAATAAAAAGTATTCCCCCTAAAGCCCTATTGATAATTTTTTCAGTTTTCTGTGCGGTCTCACCAACAAATTCTCCAATAAGATCAGCACGGTCTACCTCAATAACATGACCGTGTTCCAATAATCCAATTGATTTAAAGAATTTACCGAGTAATCTTGCGATTGAAGTTTTTCCTGTCCCGGGGTTACCTAAAAATATGCAATTGGCAGAAATGCTTTCTTCAGTTTCAATTCCATTAATCTTTCTTACCTTAACAAAATCAAGATAGGTTATAAAATCTTTTAATGATTGCTTTAGATTTTTTAATCCGACAAAATTGTCAAATTCTTCAAATAAAGAGGGGAGAGATAATTCTCCGGAAAAAGTTTGATTTAGATGTTCAATTTTTTTTGGTTGTTTTGTTTGTTGTTTATTTAATGATTCATTACCTCTTTTAATGTCAGTTGTAAAATCAAGAATTTCAGAGTTTCCAACTTGAAAAGAATGATTTAATACCAGGGTATTTTCAAGTAACACCTCAATTCTGCCTTCACCTAGTTTCCAAAACCCGGGTAATGAAGTTCCCCAGCTTTGAACAAATTCAACAAGTTCCCAGTCTTTTTTTAATTGAAGATTAAAATTATTTCTACCAACCTCTTCATCTTCCAGATACCAGATTGTTACGCCTCTAAGCAGAGAATCGCAGCTATTATAGTTTGGATTTCTGAGAACTGATTCAGCAGCAATATAACTTGTTATTGATTGATCAAATTGGAGAAGATAAGTACGAATTTCTGATTGCAGACTTTCTGTAAGATTAAACATCTTAATAGAAAGTATTTCAAAATTACTTGTATTAAGTAGGTAATTTCCACTTGCAGCAGGCGTTAGATTTGAATTTTGCTTTAAGCTCTCTGAAGATTTTACTCCCCTAATGAGTAATTCTTTAGATTTCAAATCATTCGGCATATTTTGATTCATTAAATAAACACCAATATGAATGATAAAAATCGTTTGGGTTGATTTATTCAAATATCCTGCCATATAAAAATGATTATTTTAAAACAAAAAAGGCGAGGGATAACCTCGCCTTGTAATTTTAACAGATTTAATTCTATTAATACATTCCATCCATACCGCCCATACCTCCTGGAGGCATAGCTGGCATAGCTGGTTCTTTTTCTTTCTTTTCAAAAACAACGGCTTCAGTGGTAATCAATAATGAAGATACTGATGCAGCATTTTCGAGAGCTGTTCTTGTTACCTTGGTAGGATCAATAACTCCGGATTTAATCAGGTTCTCATATTTTTCAGTTGCAGCATTAAATCCAAAATCATCTTTACCCTCTTTAACTTTCCAGAGCACTACTGAACCTTCGAGTCCGGCATTTTCAACTATTTGTTTCAGTGGTTCTTCAAGTGCTTTTTGAACTATTTTAATACCGGTTGTTTGATCGAGATTTTCACCGGTTAGTTTATCTAAAACATTTGAAGCTCTTACTAACGCTACACCACCACCGGCAACAATTCCTTCTTCAACAGCTGCACGGGTTGCATGCAAAGCATCTTCAACTCTTGCTTTCTTTTCTTTCATTTCAACTTCTGTGGAAGCACCTATTTTAAGAACTGCAACTCCGCCTGATAGTTTTGCCAATCTTTCCTGTAATTTTTCTTTATCATAATCTGAAGTTGATTTTTCGATTTGAGCTTTTATTTCATTAATTCTTTTCTTAATGTTTTCAGCTTTTCCTGAACCTTCAACAATGGTGGTATTATCTTTATCAATTACTATTTTCTTAGCTCTTCCAAGATATTCTAAGGTTGCATTTTCTAATTTATAACCTTGTTCCTCAGAGATAACAGTTCCGTTTGTAAGAACGGCGATATCTTCTAACATAGCTTTTCTTCTATCTCCAAAACCAGGCGCTTTTACAGCTGCAACTTTAAGAGTACCACGAATTTTATTTACAACTAAAGTAGCTAATGCTTCGCCTTCAAGATCCTCTGAAATTATCAACATAGCTTTACCTTGCTGTGCAACTTTTTCAAGCACTGGTAAAAGGTCTTTCATAGCTGCAATTTTTTTATCGTGAATAAGAATATATGGATCTTCCAAAATTGTTTCCATAGATTCTGTATCAGTTACAAAGTAGGGAGAAATGTACCCGCGATCAAACTGCATACCTTCAACTACATCAAGAACTGTTTCAGCGGATTTACTTTCTTCAACAGTTATAACACCATCTTTACCAACTTTTTCCATTGCATCTGCAATTAAATCGCCAATTGTTTTATCGTTGTTTGCAGATATTGAACCAACCTGTGCAATCTCGTTTCTTCCTTCAACTTCTTTACTAACTGATTTTAAATAATCAATAATTTTAGCAACTGCGATATCAACACCGCGTTTTAGATCCATTGGGTTTGCACCGGCAGTTACGTTCTTTAATCCTTCTCTGTATATCGCCTGGGCTAATACGGTAGCAGTTGTTGTACCGTCACCGGCAACATCGCTGGTTTTAGATGCAACTTCGCGTACCATTTGAGCACCCATATTTTCTATCGGATCATCTAACTCAATTTCTTTTGCAACAGATACACCATCTTTGGTTACTGTTGGGGCACCAAATTTCTTTTCTAAAATTACGTTACGACCTTTTGGTCCTAAAGTAACTTTAACTGCATTTGCTAATTTATCCACACCGGCTTTCAAACCGGATCTGGCATCAGCATCATATATAATTAATTTAGCCATTTTTTATTTCCTCTATTTTTTAATAATTATTTTTTACTTACCTAAAATTCCGAAAATGTCACTCTCGCGCATGATCAAATACTCTTCACCATTAATTGTAACTTCAGTTCCACTGTATTTTCCGTAAAGAACTTTATCCCCAACTTTAACTTCCATTTTAATAGCTTTACCATCATCAGCAACTTTACCTGGTCCTGCAGCAACAACGGTTCCCTCAACCGGTTTTTCTTTAGCTGTATCTGGCAGAATAATTCCACCGGCAGTTTTTTCTTCAGCGGCAGCTGGTTTTACTACAACCCTGTCACCCAATGGTTTTAATTTAATTTCGCTCATTTATTGCTCCTTTATTTTGTTTTATTATTTATTAGCACTCTTAAATTACGAGTGCTAATATACACGCAAGATGAAATTTTGTCAAGAAATTATTATTCTGATGTGATGGAAAATGCTTAATTTTGATTTGAAAATTAACTTTATTGAAATTTGGCACAGCAAAAAATTAAAGCAGAGTTTAAAGAGCTTTTTACCCGAATTAAGGAACTGGATCGGCGAGTTGTGATAGTTTTCTTATCTATCGCAGTGCTTCAAACTTTCTCGTTTTACTTTACTCAAAGACGATTTTTTAGAGAGAACCTTTTTGAACAATTTCAGGAAGTTTCCAATCCATATTTAATTGAATATTTATATTGGTTTGTAGGAGATTTTTTTACTTTCTTCATACTTGGTATCCTGATTATTAAGTTTGGGCTTAGAGATAAACTCTCTGATTTTGGTCTGCAGGTTGGTGATGTAAAAATCGGACTGATGATTTCATTAATATTTCTGTCAGTAATGATAGTCCTAATTTGGTTTGTTTCTGCTACTCCGGATTTTGCATTGAAGTATCCTCATTTATCCAGTGCTAAATCTGATTGGAATACTCTGTTAATCTATGAAGCGGGAATGTTATTGTATATGTTTGCCTGGGAATTTATATGGCGCGGATTTATGTTATTCGGACTTGAAAAAAAATTTGGAGCCTACGCAGTACTTATGCAAATGATTCCTTTCGTAATTCTACACAACGGCAAACCATTTTTAGAAACATTCGGTGCAATTTTTGGAGGGATCGCTCTCGGTATTCTTGCATTAAGAACCCGCTCGATTTATTATTGTGTGGTTACTCATATTGGTGTTATGTTTTCAATCGATTTAATTTCTACATTAAGATTTAGAGCCAATGATTATGGAATTGGATTAACATCCTTAATAAATTTAATTAAGCAAATATTCTGAGGTTTATCATGAGATTATCTTTAAATATTGATCACATTGCTACTTTAAGAAATGCACGCGGAGAAACCCAGCCTGATCCTGTAACAGCAGCACTGATAGCTGAACAAGCCGGAATTGATGGCATCGTTGTTCATCTTCGTGAAGACAGAAGACATATTAATGAACGGGATGTTAGACTGCTTCGCGAATTAATAACTACTAAGCTCGATCTTGAAATGGCGGCAACTGAAGAAATAATTAAGATTGCCTGCGATGTAGGACCTGAACTCGCTACAATTGTACCTGAAAAAAGACAGGAACTTACTACGGAAGGCGGAGTTAATGTTATTGATAATATCACTTTGATGAAAAATACTATTGTGGATCTACACAAATATGATATTGAAGTTTCACTTTTTATTGAGCCGGATATAAAACAAATAGATGCTGCTGCTGAAATACATAGCGACTATATTGAAATTCATACAGGTGTTTTTGCTAATGCTCTTTCTGAAGAAGAACAATTTGATGAATTGGATAGAATTAGAACTGCCGTTAAACATGCTAAAAAGCTTGGGCTTGGAGTAAACGCCGGGCACGGTTTGGATTATCAAAACATAAAGATATTCAGAGAGCTTACTGATGTGGATGAAGTAAGCATTGGACATTCTATTATCGCAAGAGCAGTTTTTGTTGGGATTAAACAAGCTGTGCAGGAAATGTTTCAATTAATAAGAAATAGTTAATTATAATTTTATCCGTACAAACCCAAAAGAATGAAATCATTATCTTATTATTTTAATTTATACTCGAATCAAAATTAATTTCAATTAAAATCATTAAAACAATCGAAAAATATTTTTTAGTAAGCCCAAAATCGCTTGATTAATTATTAATTCTAATTTAAGTTTCGGTTGTCGCTAGCAGAAGGTTAACCCCCAGACCTTTTGTTAGGACAAGCCCGGTAGCTTCGGTTGCCGGGTTCTTTTTTTTAAAGTACTGAATTAAAAAAAGCTTAACCAAAAAATTCCAAGAATTAAGGTAAGAATTGTAATTGGGATTCCGGATTTTAAATATTCCATAAATTCAAGTTTAATCCCTTTTCTTTTTGCCGATTCAGCAACTATCAAATTTGCAACTGAACCGAGCAACGTAAGATTTCCTGCAAATGTAGATGACATCGCCAGTGCAAGCCAGAGATTT